>JABGWZ010000288.1 GCA_018675995.1 Opitutia bacterium
GTCGGGTACAAGATGATGGTAATTTATCAGACCTGCGTTCATTCTCTGTTAATATTCTCGATCAGGATGACCCTCCCTTTTTTACGCAGTTTCCCACTGAACCCATTGTCTTGCCAGAAGATTCAATTTCGACTGATTGGAATGCTCCCTCTTTATTGGCGATTGATCTAGAAGATAATGCCAGTGTCAATCCGGTTTTATGGTCAGTTTCGATTCCCCCTTCTCATGGAGATGCCAATTTTTCAAACTCTGCTGATCCAGCAAGTTTAGTCTATGTGCCATTTGCAAACTATTACGGGAGTGATCAGTTTACTATACGAATCGATGATAGTAATACAACTAATGCAACGGTTGAAAGAGTTCTCCATATATCTGTTACGGCAATTAATGATGCCCCTACAGACAATTTGCCAACCAGTGAAATTTTGGTACCTGAAAACACCCGATCTGTACTTAATATCTTGGACTACGTAAGTGATATTGATGGAAATATCACTGCCTTATTAGTCGATCCAAAGGGTTCGAATGATAATAATTTATTTGAAATTGATCCACTTACTCAAGAACTCCGTTTTAGAAATGAGCTTGCTCCACCAGATTATGAAACACCACAGGACCTGTCCTCTGGTACTCAATTTGATAATATATATATCGCTGAGTTTCGATTAAGAGATCCTAATATTTATCCTCCGCAACAGCTTCAGGTAAGAGTTACTAATGAAAATGATGCTCCCGTTTTCACAACTTCGGAAACAACCATAAGCCTTACTGAAAATTCAACCTGGATTCAAACTTTTCAGGCGAAGGATAACGACAACAATCAAACGCTAATCTATTCCGTATCCGGAGGTGAAGATCGTCAATTTTTTGAATTTCGTACTAATGGTGAACTTCATTTCAAAACGGCACCTGACTTTGAAAACCCGAAGGATTTAGGTGGGACTCAAATCTTTGATAACATCTATGATGTTACCATTCAAGTTTCTGATTCGGGTGTTATCCCACAGTCATCTCACCAATCGATTACGGTTATTATTTTAGATTCAAACGATGCTCCCTCCTTCACCACGACCTCTCAGTTATTGGTCAACGAAAATGCAACTTTCATCACAAAAATTAATGCCTTTGATCCCGATTCTGGAGATGTAATTACTTATTCATTGGTCAATGCGGGAAGTTCACCAGCAAAAATTAATTCCAGTTCTGGCGATTTAAGCCTTAAGCAATCATTTGATTATGAGGTCAAGGGTATATATTCCTTTCCAATTACGGTTACAGCCACTGACGATGGTAATCTTTCAACCACTCAAGATTTTACGGTTAGTTTAAACAATTTAAATGACAATATTCCTATTCTTGACATTAATCTTACCGGTGCAAAATTCATCCATTATGAATTTTCCGGTCCAGTAACCAAGGTCAGTGGTTCGGATGCCGATAAGGATGTAATATCTTACCAAATTGGGGGTGGGGTGGATCGCCAATTCTTTACTATTAATCAAGTATCCGGTGAACTTTCCTTTAAGGATCCCTATTCTTTTGATTCGAACAACTCTTTGGACGGAGATGATTTATACCAAGTTGGCATTAGGGGATTCGATGGCAGTCGGTATTCTCCATTATACCTGATTGAGGTGGACTTAAGACCGATCGATAAAACTCCACCCCGAATCACCGATGAAGATGGGATCGCAAAACCAGATAATGTTACCTTTACTCCACGGGTTAATGAAAACGATTCCTTTGTTTATAAATTAATCTTTAATGATACAGAAACCTCTAATGTAATCGTTTCTCTGGAAGGACAGGATCAGCAGTTTTTTACTTTTGATGAAAACTCATCCACACTGTCTTTTATTACCCCACCTGATTTCGAATCTGGAAAAATAATTTATCAGGTGGATGTTGTTTTGTCTAATCTTCCAGGTTCTGGAATTGTTGCGGATGGCCAACATGTTTCCGTCGCAGCATTTTACATCATTGTCCAACCAGTTGATGAGGCACCGGTTCTTACAAACCCCACAACTCAGTTTACACTGGAAGAAGATAGCCAACCCGTTCTACTGGACCTAACTGCAACAGATCAGGAATTCCCTGCCTCGGCGGTTCAATATATTGCGAGCAGTCCAAGCAACGGACAGTTAAGTGGAGTTGCACCTCAATTCTATTATACCCCTAACCCCAATTTTAATGGCGTCGATCAATTTAATTTAACGCTTATTGACAACAATCAAAACTCCGTGGTTCGAACGATTTCATTACTTGTAAATTCGGTTAATGACCAACCTACTGCAGTGGATGACTCATTTACCAATATCAATTATACCTCGGGGAATGAAATTGTTCTTTCAGTATTAGACAATGATTTATATGCCCCTGATTTGAATGAAACCCTGACTCTCACAAGCTTCAGTTCTCTTTTAAAGTGGACCGGTGACAAATGGAATTCAGTTTCTGGTGCGGTTTCGCTCAATAATTCCAAGACTGAGCTGCTATTCCTTCCCCTTAATGAGGGGCTTGGCTTATACAAATTTTCATACAGTATGAGCGACGGAGTGTATACCTCTTCGGCAAATGTGGAGGTTGTTGTTGAGACATCGTCTACTTTACCGGGTTGGAATTACACCAAGAACTTTGGCTATTACAGTAATAAGGGGGGCCAATGGATATTTCACTCAGAACTTGGTTGGCTTAACATACCAGTTGTAAATGGTGAAAAAACTTTTACTTGGATGTGGAGTGAAACGCTCGGTTGGATTTGGACTGGCGGTCAACACCCAACCAAACAACTCTCTTTTCCCTATTTCTACTCCGAAGATCTGTCGGCATGGTGCAATATTCTCTTTTTAGATAATGGATTACCCAAAACATTATCATCCGGTAACTGGATTATTTATAAATATGAAACGAACGGTTCGACTCTCACATTTTCTTCTAATGAATTCATTCAAATGCGTAATGAATTACTTGTAGAAAAAAATAAAAGTCTTTTTCAGGCACAGCTCAACAACCAACCAGATCTTAACTCCGCCATTCAATTTATTCGTGATTCTTCTCTTTTCACTTCTATTGAAAAGGATACGATTGAATTGCAGATTTTGTTTACCGGCAAATCTTCCATTTTAGATAACGCGGGAATTTCACTTAGTTTTTAATTAATCGAATGAGACTCACAGGCTTATATATTCTTATTTCTTATCTTGCACATTTTACCATTTGTTTTTCCCAGGGTCAGTCGGCAACTCTTTCCCGAAATGAGATTTTTGACCGAATGGAAGCAAGAGCAAAATCCTTGGCTCAACGAATGGATGAAATGTCGGGTAACAGTAACAGAGTACCTCCCCCTACAACTCCATCCACATATTCAAATCCCTCCTCTTTTACACCACCGCCACCACCAGACGAACCAACTGTAGAGCAGGATGGAACTTTTTCTCCAACTGTAAATCCATTTCATTCGGAATCGCAAATTGTAGAATTTGCGGACGACTTTTCGGATGAAGCGGATGATAATGAGGTTTATCTTCAGGTTGAAAATACCCAGGAATCATTGGGAGATTATTATATATTACCTTCTTTTGGATTCGTTCTTTCGTCTGAAAGTAAGGTTCACTACGATTATCAAGATAACCTAGTTCGGTTAAATGTGGTAAAAGACTTGGATAATGAAATGGGGTATGTTGTTGGGATGAGGGCAGGGGCAAGGTTTGATAATTTTTTTACTGAATTTGGAATTAAATATTCAAGTTTAGATTATAAAGCCACTGGAATAGAATCGGTCCCAGGTTTTCTTGGTAGTTTTGTTAATTTAGATTATGATGCAACAGGCTCGGCCGACATTTTAAATTTTAATGCAAAGCTTGGATATTCTTTTCCCATCAATGAGGTTTTATCATTTAATTCTTCAGTTGGATTGGGTATTTCAAATAGAAGAAACGATTTCGATATCGTAGGTGGAGTTGGAGGACTTACTCTTTTCACTGATAGCACTTCAAGTAGTGAAACAGTTCTTTCCTATGACCTTGCCTTTTCGATTGCTTACTATCATGCGGAAAGTTATCAGATTTCTCTCGGTTACAACTATATGAATGTGGCCAAAATCTCACAGTTTGATGCTTTAGATCTTCACTACTTTGAGCTCGGTTTGGGCTTAAACTTTTAGGCTTTTTCACTTTTCTGATTCATTGCCTTGACCATTGTCCAATCTAGGGCTTGCTTATCTTTTTTCACATGAGCAAAAAAGCCGAAGATACCCCGA
>JABGWZ010000152.1 GCA_018675995.1 Opitutia bacterium
CCTCTTGGGTATCTAATAAAAGTTGGCATACTACAATCAATCCCGAACTTTAACATGGGAGATAGCTCTTCGGTAGATGCTGGTTGCATGATTACGGAGTTGGGAACACATCTCAAGTAAGATAAATCAAATAAACCATGATGTGTCGGTCCATCGTTAGGGGACAAACCAGCACGATCTAGGCAAAAAGTAACTGGTAGTTTCTGTAAGCAGACATCATGAACGATTTGGTCGTATGCCCTCTGAAGAAAAGTTGAATATATGGCACAAACAGGACGCATTCCTTTACTGGCCATTCCAGCAGCCATGAGAACTGCATGTTCCTCCGCAATTCCAACATCAAAAAAACGCTCAGGGAAAGCTTTACTCATAGGGGTAAGACCAGTTCCACTCGGCATAGCCGCAGTGATTCCAATAACCCTGGTATCCTCAGAGGCAATTTTTACTAACGAATCTCCGAAAACATCTTGGAACTTGGCAGGAGTGTTTTGGGGCTTTTCCGAAACACCGTTGCCGGACGGATTAAAGGGTGCGGCACCGTGCCACTTTTCTGGCTCATTTATTGCTGCTGGAAAACCCTTCCCTTTTTGGGTGAGCAAGTGAAGTACAACTGGCTCTTCTGATTGCTTGGCAAATTCGAAAAAATGGACAAGAGAATGGATGTCGTGACCATCAATAGGACCGAGATACCTTAAACCTAATTTCTCAAAAATACTAGAAGGAGCAAGAAGTCCTTTGGTATCTCGCTTAGCTTTTGAAATAAATTTTATAATCGAATCACCACCTGGGAATTGAGTAAGAAAACTTTCTGCCTCTTTGTGGAATTTTGAATAGATCGGATTAGTGATCAATTCGTTGAAGTATTTAGAAAAAGCACCGACATTTTTCGCAATTGACCATTTATTGTCATTGAGAATTAAAATGAATTTCTTGGTGGTCGAAGCTATATTGTTTAGAGCTTCTAAAGTGACCCCGCAGGTAAAAGCCGCATCTCCAGCAATTGCAACTACATGGTTTGATTCACCAGCCAGATCTCGAGCAGCACACATACCAAGTGCAGCCGATAGGGCAGTCCCAGCGTGTCCTGCACCAAAAGAATCGTGTATGCTTTCTTCTCTGGTAAGAAAACCACTGTAACCTTGAGATTGTCTTAGATGTTCGAATGGCAGATCGTTTCTTCCAGTCAATAGTTTGTGGACATATCCTTGATGAGAAACATCCCAAACCAATGAGTCACGAGGAGAATCGAATGCAAGATGTAAGGCTACAGTAAATTCAACAACTCCCAAGTTTGGTCCAACATGTCCGCCGTTTTTAGCGGTTACAGATATAATTTCATCTCTAATTTCTTGACAAAGCAAAGTTAGTTCCTCTTTCCCTAGCTTTCGCAAATCTTGGGGCTCTTTAATTGTTTCAAGAATCATTTTGGTTCCTGCTTATGGTTTCAGTTGAGAACTCCTTTATTTTTAGCTCGGCACTATCCAACTTTTTTCGGCATTGAGATAGAAGCTTCAGTCCCTTTTGATAGTTTTCAACAAGTGAATCAAGCTTGAGGTCACTATTTTCCATTATGTGTACAATATCCTCAAGCTGTTGAATAGCTTGCTCAAAGTTAATTTTATCTGAAGGTTTAGTAGAACTCACGATGAGTTACAATTATGTCCTATATTTGATTTGTAGCAAACTAAGAAAGTAGCCTTTGGCTTGTGGACAGAACTCAATTCGCATGTATTGTAAGATTCATGACACTTTTACAGATTTTGCTTCTTTTGCTTCTTGGAACCAAGTATTTGTTCGAACGCATATTGTCTCTTTTAAACGCAAGAACAATAAGATCGAAACTGAAGGAATTTCCAAAAGAGGTTAGGGCGTATATGGATATAGAAGATTGGGAGAAATGCTCAGAATATACTTTATCAAAGTCTAGGTTTGCTATGGTTGAGGAGTTCTATTCTTTGAGCCTCTCATTTTTCATTTTGTTTTTTGGGCTTCCGTGGACTTTTAGGGTATGGCCCGTTGATAGATTTACTCCGGTCTGGGAAACCTCTTTTTTGGTTACATCCTTAGTAATAGTCATTCAGCTTTCAGGGCTTGTTTTTGATTGGTTTCGCCAATTCCATTTGGAGCAGAAATTTGGTTTTAATAACCAAACCCACAGGTTGTGGTTTTTTGATAAAGTTAAGGAAACCCTGCTGTCTTTTGTGTTCTTTTTTCTGATGATTGGACTACTTGTACTTCTTTACAGAGAGTGTTCAATCCTGTCTCCCAATTATTGGTGGTTTTGGTCTTTTGGTGCGGTATTTTTCCTTCAACTTGTATTGATGGTGTTGTGGCCGAGGTTTATTCTTCCCTTATTTAACACATTATCTCCC
>JABGWZ010000290.1 GCA_018675995.1 Opitutia bacterium
CCTCACCCGCCTCAGAAACCCGCAGAAAATTCTCCCGCTCCAAAGTTTCTCCATCCGGGAAACGCAGGGTATAATTAACCTGATAGGCACCCGCCTGAACAGGACGAAAAGAACCTGCATAACGACCCGCTGATGCGCCTTCCGGATAGAGCTGTAAAACCTGCTTAAAATCATCCGGGCCACTAATATGTGCCTCAACCATCGCATCCATTGAAGGTTCAAAATCGGCTCCGAGTGCGTCAACATGTAACATAGCATCCATTCCACGAAGTGTTGGCTTTTCGGAGTCCCGGGTTTTTAACCTATCCTCTCCGCCGGTTCCCAGCCATCTGACAAGAGACTGCCAAAACTGCCTGAATTCCTTTGCTCCGTCTTCGCTGTTCATGGATCTTCGCCAATCATGCGGAGATCCCCAATATGCAACCTTACCAGCACCATAAGCTTGCACTACCATAACTGGTTTCCCATTCGCTCTTGATAAAACAACCCCCCTTGCAGCTTGGTTTTTCTCTTTAACAAAAAAGCCTGGAAGTTTTCTAGGTAAAAAAGGTTTCATTTTTTCCACTTCATCAACCGGAGAAAAAAATGGCTCTTCAAGAGTAACCAAAGATAAGTCATCCTTCGCATTTACTTTTTCAAGTTCTTTGACCGGAACAATTCCTCCCAGTGTTTCACGGGCATCTGCCAGTTCTCCAAACAAAAGCAACCCACCACCCTTTTTCTGAACGAAACCTTTTAACGATTCAACCAGTGTTTCATTCAAATCATTCAAAACCCTGGTATCCATAATAATTGCGTCATAATCCATCCAAAAACTTCGGTCTGTAGGATAAGCCGGTTTAATACCTTCTCCAAAAGCATGAAAAACTTTTTCACTCAAACGAACCAGCGCCCGAAAATCGAATCTTTCTTCATTGGCAAGCACTCTTTTTACGAAAGGAAAAAGCGGATGAACACGGTTGGATAAATAAAGCGTTAAAAATTGATCCGGTGCTTTAACCACAACCAGCAAAGAATCAGAATTATTTGAGGGATCGGAATCTCCCCGGGGAGGAGTTATCAGGATACGGTACCTTTTAGGTCCTGCCGTTTTGGGAACTTGTGGAGAAAAACTGATTTTTCTTTTTTCTCCCCCATCAAGAGAAAGAGGAATTTCCTGCAAAGTTTGCTTCCCAAGTAAAAGTTTAACTGTCACCTCAGCTTCATTCTGAAATTTATTCTCGACTATAGCATTCAATAGCAGGTCTTCTTTCGCCACAGCTTTTGGTTTGCGATCAGAAAAAACAATCGAAACATCACCGGCAGGTCGATCGCGCCCTACCCCGATTACATTTACCGGAATTCCCTGGGCCCGGTATTGCTTGGCAACATCTAGCACCGATGTCCCTGTGTTATTCCTTCCGTCAGAAAAAATTACCACCGCCCCCAAGGACTCAGCATCCTTTTGGTTACTTATCCCAGCAGACAGCGCATCTCCCAACGCAGTATTTTTACCAAGAGTTGTAACATTCCATGACTCCCTGCTCATTCTTTGTAAATCATCTGAAAAACCAAGACTTTCAACATTCCCGTACTCTGACTTCATAATACTCAACCAGGAACCATCTATTCCTGTATCAAGAAAAGGTCGAACTTCATCTATTCTTCGAACTTCATTATCACCATCCCTTGTGTTCATACTCCCAGATAAATCTGCTAGGGTAAGTAAATTAAACTCTTTAGGGTTCGGCTCGTTTGTCATTACATAAGGCCTGGCCAACAAAACCAGCAACAAAAGAGAAGCAACAAATCTCAACAATATAAGTTTCCACGCCAGGCTCGGGAGCGTAACCTTGAGTAACGACCGTCCGTGATAAATAAGCAGTGCTAAAAAGACAGCAGCTAAGAGGCAAAACCACAAAAAAGAAAAAGGCCAATCCCAACCAAGCATTACTCACCCTCCGCAATTCTGCGGAAATATTCCTCAACTTGTTTTTTGTAGCGACTTGGTGCAGCAGTTGTCTCCTGGTTCTGGCGAAGGCGATTCTCCACCACCTGTTTCCAAAAAAATTGCTGCATCAACTCGAGGGCATCGGAGACCGCGGCCGAGGCCATTGAGGATGATTGCGACGGATTTTCACTGACTGCGACCTGTTCAAAAAACTGGGTCAAGTTTTGCAATCGTTGATCAGACTCAGCATTTGGTAAAGAACCAATTGCCTTTGCCAGTTCCTCCGATTTTTCCTTTAGCTCCTCGCCACTCATTCCAGGTAACCCGTCCTGAGTTTTTTGCAATTCCTCCACCAGCTCCCGGAGTGCTCCATTGCCAAGGTTTCGAAGTTTGTCGGCCACACCTTGCAAATCCTCACTCAATTCCTCAAGGTTTTCTGCAACTTTATCCTCTTCTTTTTTTGCCTGAGGGAAAGCTTCGTAGAGAAGTGAATTTGCGGCACGCTTTCCGGAACGCTCCAAACCTTTCTCCCTTGAATCCCTTGACCCTCGGAGCAAGTCCTCAGTTGCATTCTCATTAAAACCACCCATCGACCTGGCGGCTTGATCTATCTTTTCCAAAAGCTCTTCAGCAAGACCATTCAAACCCTCCTGCTTATCTTTTAAGCTTTCTCCTTCTCCCGCTTGCGCACTCTCCGTCTCATTGCCCAGTTGCCGTTGTTTACCGGATAAGGAATCTGCCTTGTCTTTCAACTGGTCTACCATCCCTGCAGCAAGTCCAGCCATCGCCGCTTCAACTTCCGAAATAGCCTGGCCCAATGCTTCAGCTGCTAAATCTCCATGGGGTTGAGCATCTCTGGCTGAATCCCTGCGTAGTTCGCCCGCAGCATCCTTCATCTCACCCCCAGCCTGATCAAGAGAGGAAACTTCCCCCAAACTACCAGATTTTTTGTACCACTCATCACGTAGGCCTTCAACATCTCTTCGTAAATCCTCCTGCTCTTGGGCGATTTTTTGATTTTGTTCGCCTTTTTTACCGGCACCTGCAGAACGACCAATATCACGATTTAAATCATTCTGCCGGTCCTTAAACTGATTCAACTTATCAAGATCTTTTGCGAGTTCCTTCAACTGCTCACTGGGACTTTCACTAATTTCCTCTTTTTTCTCACCTGGTTCTTCCGCACTCTCCTTAGACTCTTTGCTTTCGCCTTTTCCCTTTGCTTTTTGCTTCTGCATTTTCTGCATAAGCGCATAAATCTGAACCAGTTTACGAAGGGTCTTCTCGGAGGGTTCAAGCGATTCATCAAGCATTTGGTCTCCCGCATAAATTTCAGTTTGCTCAATATGATAAGTTGCCTCGTTTAACAATTCTCCAAGGTCGATTCCATCCACCACAGGAAATTGTCCCTCAAATTCGTCGAACACTTTGGTCATTTCATTTTTTAAACCAAGTGCATCGGTGGAAATGGCGAGTCCGAGCTTTTCCTTTTTTAGGTCATCTTCGAGAAGGGCATCGTATGTCGAACGAATAATTTTTTTAGTTTTATTTATAAAATCGCGAACTGGAATTTCTTTCTGCTCTCCTTCCTTCTCTGCGTCTGAATCTGTCGAATTCCCCTCTGGTGGTAAAATTTCAATGAAGTAAATCTCCGAACGGGCAATCTGTCCATCGGGCTCTTTGTTATCCATCGCAAGTGCCATGTATGTAATTACATCTCCAACAGCCAAAGCCATTTCACTCAGGTCCAATACATAGGAAATTGTTTTTTCTTTCTCAATGGGTTCCACAAAAATGGTCTCTTCTTCTTTCTCACCTGCATGGGAGATATTAATCCGTACATCAGCCACTCCATGATCGTCCGAAGAAAAAACCTCAAGCAATAGACCGGCATCTGCCTCTAACTGCAAATCCTTTGCCGGATCAGTAATTTCAACGATGGGTGGTTCATCCGGAATAGGTGCAAATGTTATACTTTCTGAGTCAATCGGTTCACGATGGGTTGCATCCAAATTCCGTAATCGAATAATAGCATTCCATTCCTGATCCAAAACTTTCTCGTAGCGAAATATATTTGAGCTAACTTGATTGACGGAAAATTCATCTTCATCAGAAAAAATTGACACACCAACATTCTCAGGGTCATTAGCAATTACTAATTCCAATGATATTTTGCTTCCCTCCGGGGCCCGTGCATAACCAAAATCTTCATGCTTCAAATTTTCCATTTTCATGTATGCGGGAGGAGAGATTTGCCAATTTGCTGAAAGAATTGACGGCGGATCATATGAACTCAACTTCTGCCACTCACTCTCTAAAGAAGGGGTTACAACACGGTATACGAATTCATTCTGCAAAGAAGGCACAACAAATTCAAACCGTCCCATCACAGGCGTGGAAAGCATTTCCAAACGTTCAATGACATTATTTTCTTCAAATTCAATAAATGCTAATTTCTCCCCACGGTGCCCCCTTGTCACATCTGCAAAAACAGAAATATCAGTCCCTCGGCTAAACTCATGAGTTGATGGGTATTCCTCATTTTGTGATGAACCCGTTTTTGTTGTAAATACAATTAGCCCGGATTCATCTGCAAAAGAATCAATTGATTTACGTAATGGACTGCTGTCCAAATTGAAAAAAGACAGGAATGCACCACAAATCATACCCGCAAAAACAAAGATCCAAAAATTTGGCTTGGGCCGGGTACCTTGACTCCAGACGATATCCTGAGCCTTTTGTTCTGCTTTACTCAAGACCCTTTTTTCCATGAATGTCAAACTTCGGTCTTTCGATACCTCCTCGAGTTCGACTGCACAATTAAGTAAGTCAAGTAAGTCCGGGTTGGCCTGCTCAACCTGCTTAGCTAATTCTTTTACGGATGGTTTTTGTATCCAGTAACGGATAAAAAACAAAAGGAAAATAATGATAGAAAGTGCGGATACGAATAACACCCAGGAGAATGCAGAATCCTCCTTAATCGGTGAAACCGAATCATAAAAATCCAAGCAGTATAATAAAACAGGCCAGCTTAGCGCTCCGAAAACTAAAGCCAAAAGTGAACGGCTAAAAAGAAAAAAACGCCCCTCCCGCTTGATAAACTGTATAAAGTTAGGCATGAGTTGATTAGGTTTGGGTGGTTGTTAGTGAAAGTGGACGGGACCAAAGCATCTCGATAATCAAAATACTCGATGCAAGCAATGCAAACCATACCCACAACGGGTTCTTCTCGACATCGGGCTCACTATCTACAAGGGGTTTAGCGATGTCTTTTTGAGCCGCATTGCCAAAACTTTCCTTGAGCTGAGAAATGGAAAGAGTTTCAGGAGTAAATTCAGTACCGGACAAAATTACCTCCACCCATTGATCTTCAAATCGATAAGCTCCTGGGGTCTCTGCCAAAAAATCATTCTCCGCACCCTTAAGGGCTTCTCCGGCCTCCAATACCGGCCACCCCTTAATCACATTATCTTTACCTCCCTGCACCAATTCCATGAGCAAGGGAAGAAAGGAGTTTCTCAAAGGTAAATCCGTCCAACCTGTGTTCATCCGGAAAGGTAGAAAAACAAAGCGGCCACCAGCATTATAATTCTTAACTAGAGCCAGTGGACGCCCTTCACGATCCCGTAGGGGAACGCTCACCTCTTCAGCTCCAGAACCTGTCCTAAATATACCGAAGCGGTGAATAGCCGACAAATAAAGGTCACGAGCGGCCTTTCCGGCAAATACATCCGCCAACTGGGAATCCTCATCCAAAGCAGCTACCCGAAATGGATTCCTCGTTTGATTAGCTCCTCCTGCAACCCTGATAAAATTGTAGTTTAATAAACCTGCTGATTTTAAAACTGAAACTGAAGAGGAATACGGCTCACCTGGGGTAGCCAATACAGAACCACCATTATTCAGAAAAGCGAGTATAGGGTCAGATAAACTTTCTTCTTCAAACCAGGTACTCACACCCAACACCATTAAAAGCTCAACACTTAATTGATCATCACCCAACCTAATCCCATCAGCCTGATCCTGATCCCAAACCCAACGGTTCCATCCGTTATCTCCGGCACTGGCCACAGCGGTTTTAAGAAATGATTTCTCTTCATCAGTCTCGTCGTCTTCCTGTTCTGACATCCAAAATCCGAACCTACGAGCAGGAGGAGCTTTGAGCCAGAGCGGCCTTTCATTATCCAACAAAAACTCATCATCATTCGAAATACGGACTGTCGCCTTTGCAAAATCTCCCTCCGGCACTACGAATTGTGACTGTATTGATCCAAGAGGTGGTAAGGATATAGCATTTGTGGACTGAACTTCACCACCAGCAAATAGTTCGACATCCACTGTTTTCATTTCATCATCCCAATTCCTTATCACTGTCCAAACTCGGACTTTACTTGGACCAGCTGGGACAGCTCGTGCTTCCAAAATACTCAGGTTATTTTTTCTTCTTCCATCCACCAAAGTTTTTTGTCCCACTTGGACAATCTCATAAGATATTCCAGATTTCTCCATATCATGGTATGCAGTTTGCCAATCAGACCGTTGAAAATCACTTACAATAATTAATTTTTTATGTTTAGTGCTAGCAGTAAACATCTTCGAGACCTTATCAAGCATGAGTTGGGGGTTTCCGTGAGTCCACGAATGTTCCAACGATTCAATCTTTGGTCTCAACAGATCTATGTTGGGAGTGAGAGCCTGCACCTCTGTTGTGGAATGACCAAAAGTAAGCAACGCAACAGAACCGGTTAATTCATCCAGCTTAGTCAGTGATTTCTCCTTCGCCTCTTTCAAACCATTCCACCCTGCCATACTTGGAGATAAATCTATAGCTAAAATCGTCTCTTCTTGCGATTCAGAAGGTACAGAATTTAATTCGCTCTTCCAGTAAGGATCAGCCAACAAAGCAGTCAAAACAATAAAAAGTAAGATTCGCAGTAATAATAGTGGGATATCAGATGGGGTCCGTTTTCCGGTTCGAGGTATCTGAGAGGGACGAATAAAACGAAGGGATGGAAAATAAAACTTTTCCGAAACCCGCCGGTAGGCCATATGAGCAAGAATAGGCAAACCAATTGACAGGGCTGTCCATAATGCTGCGGGTTGACCAAATTCTATCATTTCAAAAAATTTGAAATATTTACTTCTTATTTCTCATACTGAGAAAGCGGCGCAAGGAGTGCCCTAAGTCTTTATCAGTGGTTAAAGTTTCAAATTCTGATGACACTGCGGTGAGTTTGCTATGTAGGTCATCAATGAAACCACTCATATCATTGCGATAACCCTCCCTGATCGATGACGGGGATGTCGAAATTTCCCGATCACCTTCCATTTCAGCAAAACGCAACGATTCATTGTCAGGAAGATCAATCTCATCGGGATCTAAGATTTGCAGACAAAGTGACTCATACTTTGGAGAAAGTGAAAACCTCAAACTTTCAGCCAAAGTGTCTTCAGCATCCAAAAAATCCGATAAAAAAACGACCATGGTTCTGCCGGGCAAGTTAGCTGCCATTCGATCCCAAGCAAAGTCATGGGCATTGATACCTTCGGGTTTTAATCCCTGTAACGCAGTAAAGATTTTATTAAGCTGTCCACTACCTGCCCGTGGTCGGATCCATTCCTTAACCCGATCAGAATATGCAAATAAGCCTAGCCTGTCGCCCTGCCGGTGGCCAAGGTAGGCAAAACAAGCTGCCAGCATCGCCGCATATCTTGCTTTTGTGCAAGATGCTCGGTTGCCTTGATATCCCATTGATGCACTGACATCTAAAACTAAACAAACTGTAAAATTTGTGTCCTCCTGAAAAGTTTTAGAAACAAGTTCATCCCGTTTTGCGAAAACTTTCCAGTCAATCAACTTTAAATCTTCACCACGAGTGTAAGGTCTGTACTGATAAAACTCACTCCCCCTCCCCTGTTTCAAACTCCTATGCACTCCGGGCATCGCGCCATCCACAACCACCCTCGCAAGAAGAGAGAAATCCTCTATCCGGTTAAGATGCGAGGGATCAAGGAGTTGCTGGTCAACTGTGGCGGCCAATCTTTTACCTTATTTTACAGAGCAGCAAATCAATCACTGGGAAACTTGTTCCAGAATATGATCAATAATATCATCTGAACCAAGTCCCTCAGACTCGGCAAAAAAGCTGGGTAGCACCCTGTGTCTCAGAGCAGATTTTGATATCCATTTTATGTCCTCGCAGGAAACATTCGGTCTACCCGATAGTAGCGCCCGTGCTTTACCAGCAAGAATGAGTGCCTGTGCACCCCGCGAACCCGCTCCCCACTTCACTCGCTTATCGATCCAGTCATCGCTGTGCTCAGTCCGGGGTCTAGAGGCAGATGCCAGTCGAACTGCATAACTGACCACACTTTCAGGTGCAGGAACTTCCCTTGTCAATTTTTGTAATGATGAGATATCATCTGCGGTGAGTACTGGTTGAGGTTCGTTACGGTCCAGGCCTGTTGTTTCTCCAACCATTTTAATCTCGTCATCAACTGATAAGTACTTGATTACCGGATTGAGAAGAAAGCGATCCAACTGAGCTTCCGGTAATGGATATGTGCCTTCCAATTCAATTGGATTTTGGGTGGCAAGAACAAGAAAAGGCGGATCTAAAGGACGGGTCTCACCAGAAACTGTGACCTGCCTCTCCTCCATAGCCTCAAGTAAAGCAGCCTGAGTTTTTGGGGGAGTACGGTTAATTTCATCAGCGAGTACAATATTGGAGAAAATGGGTCCGGGGGAGAAGCGGAAGTTTCTCTTACCCGAAACTGGGTCTTCATCTACAACTTCTGTACCAACCACATCAGCGGGCATCAAATCAGGCGTGAACTGAATACGTTTAAAGCTTAAATTCAAACACTTCGATAAAGTTTTGACCAAGAGAGTTTTACCCAACCCTGGAATCCCGGTTAATAAGCAATGTCCACGTGCGAGAAGTGTAATGAGCAGTTGCTCGATTACATCATCCTGGCCAATTATGCCCTTACGAATTTCGCCGAGCAAACGCTCTCGGGTATCGGGCAAACTTTCTAAGGCAGCTTCAGTATTTTCCTTTTTAGTCATGTATAATTTTTATTATAAGTTTAGGGGCAAATAGGACAAACTTTAGTTCGCCACAAATAACCCGTTCGCACAAATCAAAAATAGCTGTTTTTAGGTGCTTTTTGCCTGACCTGTTAACCCAAGCAAACGATCCCATTCATCCACAAATTTCCTGAGATGGGTTCGACCACCCGCAATTTCCTCTTCCAAGAGAGATCGAACTAAACTCTGCTCCTGCTCATACTGTTCTCCGGATAATAGACCAGAAAAATGAGCCACACGGGCCCAAAGCAAATGAGTGGTGAATGCATCAAACTCATTGTAGGCAACAATTTCGTCCAGTTTATTTTCAGCCCACATCTGGGCAACGGAATCCCCACTCACATCAATTTTGCCCGGAATCCCACTTAAACTCGCTGCTTGGTGAAGGGATGGGCGATCACGGTATTGCCCGAGTGCATCTGCTAAATCCACATTGTAGTCTGAATTCCGAGCATCAAAATAATCAACCCCCAACCAGGGTTTGTCAGGTCTGTCAGAGAAGCCAAAACCTGGAAGGCCATTAACAATTGCCCGCTGGACAATAATTGGAACATCCGCCTGTGCAGAATTATATCCAACAAGTTGGGGCTTTTTTCTCCCCACCGACTTCAGGAAAGTGATGAGCAAGGATTTCTCTTCGCACTTCGATGAATCGCTTGGATCAGTGGGCAGGGAAATCAGTTTTAATTCCGCACCACCACCAGGTATTTTTTCACGCAAAATTCCGGCCAGCGAAACAATGCGGCAAAGGATCGTTTTTAAATAGGGCTGAAAGTCCTCAGGGTCACCCTGTTTCCTCGCTGCCGCCCAAAGAGCTTCAAAAGAATCACTAGCATCTGGCCCAGGCTCATCCAACCGCGGCGTTTGGTGAAGAATTTCTGCTGATTTTGGATCCGGGATCCATTCAACATCAAAGGAGAAAACAGAGTCTGCTAGTAATTTCAACATAAGAATATAATCAGCTGGCAGGCAAGGAAGCAGCGAAAAATTTCTCCGCTGTTTCATAACCGTCCGGTATGGTTAGGATTTCAGGCTCGCCTTCATCAACTAAAATCGTGTGTTCAAAGTGAGCTGAAGGCATACCGTCGACAGCCAAAGCAGTCCAACCATCTTTTGCCATCCGGATTTGGGGGCTTTTCATGTTGACCATGGGTTCAATACAAATTGCCATTCCCTTCTTAAATTTCATACCCGTGCCAGATCTTCCAAAATTAGGAATCTGCGGATCTTCGTGAAGTGAACGACCAACACCGTGCCCCACAAAGTTAGTAATGACCGCAAAGCCAGCGTCTTCGACACAGGACTGAACGGCCTCAGACACATCTCCAACCCTGTTTTTATGCGTCGCCTGCCCGATACCCAAGAAAAGGGACTCTTCAGTAACACGCAGAAGTTTCTCGATTTCCGGTGAC
>JABGWZ010000291.1 GCA_018675995.1 Opitutia bacterium
AATACATGCATTTCCATAGGCACCAAAATGAAGGAATAGTTTGCCATCTTGAAGATAGGGACTGGGGGAGGCATAGCTGTTTAATTTATGAACCCACTGGGGTTGTTTTTTTTCAAAAACTTCAATGTTTTTTAGAATTTTTCCTGATACAGGGTTAATTTTTAGGGCACGAAGACTGAGCTTGGAAAGAACCGTGACGGTGGGTAATCCCTTATTTTTTTTGAGTCGCTCTTTCTTCTCCTCTTCCGATGCGGGAGTTTCCAAGGCCGTGGTGACCCATATGTTATCGCCATCATGAACGGGTGATGAGTGCCCTCGTCCAGGCAGTGTTTTCTTCCAAATGATGTTTTCTTGTGAAGACCAGTTTAAAGGGTAGTTTCCATTTGGTGCATGACCGGATGCATTCGGGCCTCGCCACTGTGGCCAGTCCTGAGCACAGAGTAGGAAAGGAAATAAGATTACTCCAGAAATAAGCTTTTTCATCTGTAGGAAATTTCTTTTTAGGGTAGTCTTTTAACGAAAAGGTTACGGAATAAGACTGTGCTTCCTGGATCGTGTCCCTGAAGAGCGAAGGTACCTTCACCTAGAATTCTTTCAAAATTTGCACCTTTTTTCCAGTCGGCAGGTTGTGTCCAATCTGAAATTACTTTACCGTCCACTTTTGTGACTACATGTTTACCATCCACTTTAATGTACAGATTGAACCATACATCATCTCTTGCCGGAGCTTCTAGGCAATCCTGAACCCCATAGATGCTGGCTGTCTTTTTGGGGTCATGATAGGTGTTATTCACTTGGCATTCAAAGCCCGCCTTAGGCCAGCCTTCATCCTGAAAACGGGTGTGGAAATAAACGCCGGCATTAGAATGGGGTAGGGTCATTACTTCGGTCTTAAATTCAAAGTTTTTAAAGGGCTTTTTCGTTTGATAAAATAAATGGCAACGGTCTGGTGCATTGGCGACGATACATCCGTTTTTTACGGTGAAGGTCTCCTCATTCTCATTCGCTTTCCATCCTTTCAGGGTTTTCCCGTCAAACATACTTATCCATCCCTTTTCTTTGGAGTGATTTTCTGCATAGTGCTCGGCGAGTAAATCCCGGCCGAAATCGCCTTCAAAATCTCTCCATACTGCATGGACATGGTTCACATTGTTTTGTGTGTTTGCATATTCAAATAGAAAGTCAGGTGTCTGTATACGATAATAGTGACCGGTATCTGGAGTAAGTCCGCCAGACCATGCGAAAAAGGTTTCGGTCGGGTGAAGGAGAGGTTTTCTGCTTGTTACCTTCTCCACAACCTGCGGACGATGTTTAGCGGAATAAACTTCCACCAATTCGGTAAGCCAGCCTTTTTGCCTGGGATTCATCTTGGTGATGGGTAGACCTTTTGCTGGGATAAAAGATGAGCGAATTACGGTATTGTCCTGTCCGGAATAAATATCTCGGGGTGCTTGATCGGAAAGGATTGCCATTTTCTTCTGTGGGGGAGAAAGAGATTTAAGAAACTTGAAGGCCTTACTTTCCTCTTCTGAGAGAACTCGTAAACCGGCATGTTTTCCTTCCGTTACTTTTGCCGGGCTGGCTCCCCAGAAGCTCGGAGTCACTGAAAAAATTCTACCATTAATCAAAGAGAAATTAAGCGATAAATGGTGCCCTTCAAACCGCCAGCCCCATGTACCAGCTTTATCAGGCTGACCAAAGATCGCATAATGATAAAGGTCTGGGTTTCTCATTTCCCTTCCTTCTTTTTCGTAAAGAATATTCTCGAGGAGAATAACTGTGGAAGCCTCTATTTGACCACGGTGGCTTAATGCCGAGGAAAGAAGTGTCTGTGCCAATGTTCTTTGGGGAGATGTCATTTCTTTTACTGGTAAACCCATCCGCCCATTGGGTTTAACAAAACTTCCAGGGAAGAAATGCCAGTTTTCTCTTTCTTTATCGCTGAAGGGGAAGTGTGCTTTCTTTTTCTCTGAATCGTCTAGCGAGTCTAGGAAATTTTTGGCGGCTGTTGTCATTTCGGAAGCCGGATCGTGAGCAAAAGTCTGTCCCAGCAGAGACAGGCAAAAAAGTGTAGGAACGAGTATTTTCATCTTATAAAAAGAGAATTTGTGTGAAGTTCCTTTAATGTCGATTCAAAATATCAAATTCTGCTAAACATAATATTGGACTTCCTTTGGTTATTGGATCTTGTTTTTAATCTAAATCAGAGGTGCGTTGACCAACATCTTTGTTTAAGTTAGCAATCCAATATACATGAGTCGTTTACTCTCAACTAGATCAGTACCCGTATCGGGATCCCTTTTCTCAGGCGGTGGAGTGGGGGACTTTGGTGTCGAAATGGGCTGTGGTATACCGGTGATAGCTGCCTCAGAAATTATCCCATCACGATCTCAGTTAATCTCTAAAAACTTTCCTGAAACCAGGGTTTTTGAAGGCGATATTTGGAGCCGACATGATGAGTATATTTCTTTTTTTCGTTCCCAGTTAGACGGAAAAAGACCCTGGTTATTGACACTTTCTCCCCCTTGTCAAGGAATGTCATCTAATGGTGCAGGACGCATAGCATCTTCTATCCGATCTGGTATTCGTCCCAAAGAAGATGATAGAAACCGTTTGATTTTGCCTGGTATTTCCATCTTGGAGAAGCTTCAACCCGATTGGTTTATTTTAGAGAATGTGCGCAGGATGGAAAATACGATTATTCGGAATGAAAATGATCAGTCCGAAAATATTCTTGATTGCTTAGGAAGACGATTACATCCCTTGGGATACTCGATAAGATCTAATATTTTGAATTTCTCATTTTATGGTGTGCCCCACCATCGGGAGAGGTTAATTACAATTGGTTGCCGTATTCCCCACATAACTAAGAATGTTCCATGCCAAGAGAAGATATTTTCAAAGAAATTGAGTGTGTTTCACCCGCCCTTTAGTCATGGTATTGATGGCTGTCCTCCATTGATTTCTCTCCGTCATGCAGTTGGAAAATTACCAACACTAGACTCACAAACATTACTCGTAGACCCCCATGATAGCTTGCATCGCGTCCCTCGCTGGAGAGATAATCAATACTTCTGGATGAAAAATACTCCAGAGGGTAAAAGTGCGTTTGATAACTTTCTCTGCATTCAATGTTCTCATCAAAACCAAACAAAGGAATTGGTTACCTGTGAAAAATGCGGAGAGTTTTTACCGAGACCGACCTTAATTAGAAATGGAGAAGTAAGGTTAATTAAGGGGTTTAAAACGAGTTATCGTAGGATGAAATGGGATACCCCAGCTAGTACCTTAACGATGAATAGTGGTGTAATATCAAGCGATGTAAAAGGGCACCCTGATCAACATCGAGTACTTTCTTTACGAGAAATTCTTATTCTATCTACTCTTGATCACCCTCGCTGGAAAAAAGAATATTCTTTTGAAGGGATAAAGTATGGAAGGCCTAAAAATCAACAAGGTTTCTCCTGCAAATTAATTAGAGAAGTAATTGGCGAATCTATTCCACCATTAGCAATGTCCTGCCTGGTGAATCATTTACGTGGGTTGGAGTAGATTTTTATAAATATATTGTATCAAACTTGGTACTTCAGAAGATGGAATGCACCATGGTGGGAAATTCTTTATCTGCCAATATTCTTAAATAAACATTCTTCGGCCAGATTTTCATGTTCTGTTATTTTTCAGTCTGATACACCCGCACATAATCAATTAGCATTTTTGCGGGGAACTTGGTTTGGTCGTTAGGGTTACCGGGCCAACGGCCCCCAACGGCCAAGTTAATTAAAAGGTGAAACCGTTGATCGAAAGGGGCCGGGAATTTACCCTTTTCAGAATACCATTTTTCCTGCGTTTGCCATGGTTTTCCGTCAATACCCCAAATTATTTTACCTTCTTCCCAAAAAATTGAGAAGATATGAAAGTCATCGGCGAATGTACCTTTAGGGAGTTTGAATTCCTTCCCGGTATGTTGGTTTTTGGGCCATCCACCCCCATAATGAAGTGTTCCATGATAAGTAGAAGGTTCGTGGCCAACGAGTTCCATAATATCAATTTCACCACTTGAGGCCCAACCTCCATATTTTTCATCCGTTGGTAGCATCCAGATAGCTGGCCA
>JABGWZ010000204.1 GCA_018675995.1 Opitutia bacterium
AGCACATCCAAATATCACCTTTTCATTGCTTGAGGGAGGGAGAACAATATTTCGTTCTCCTGCCTGTGAGGATTTAGTTGATCGCGTTCGCGAAATTTTTGGTAAGAGTTTAGCTGAAACCCTGACTCCAATTGAGGTTTTAGGCGAAAAAATAAAACTCAGTGGTCTGTTGGGGAAACCTGGTTTTAGTCGACCTACTAGAAAAGAAATGATGTTCTTTGTTAATCGACGACCAGTGGATAGCAAAACGATATCCTATTCCTTGCTCGAAGCTTATCATACCTACGCTCCCAAAGGACGCTTTCCTCCAGCAGTTCTTTTTATACAGCTCGATCCTTCACTAGTTGATGTTAATGTTCACCCGTCAAAACGGGAATTACGATTTAGAGAAGAGGCGAGTGTTCGCACTTTTTTGATCAAATCGATCATTAAGTTTATTAAAGAATTCTCCGGTGAAATAACTCCAGAGGATTCTCATGTAGATGTTGAGCAAGACCCAATATCTGGGCAATTTGTACCTAAAATTGATGGAAATATTATGCAACGATTCAAGTTGCTTCCTGAAGGCCAGTCACTCGGTGCATCTTCCCATAATTCTCAAATTGCCTTTCCGCAGGAACAGATCGAGCAGTCCATAAACACATCAAATATACCTAGTTCTTCTTCATCTAATGAGCTCGATGGAAATAAGCAAAAACAGCTGGTTGGATTACGGAATGACCTAAATGCATCGTGGCACTTGATTGACAATACCCTTGGGAGTATGGCTTTATTTAGGACATCTCAAGGAGTCATTGGGTTTCATTGTCAGGCAGCTTATGAAAGAATTAGATACGAGCAGTTAGAAGACTCTTTTGAAGCGAAAAATAACAGTGAAAGTCAAAAACTTCTTTTTGCAGAATCTTTAGAGTTGAATTCTGTTGAAAGCGGAATTTTACAAAAATCATTTTCACAATTAAAAAATGTTGGATTTACAATAGAGGAGTTTGGTAGAAATTTTTATCGCCTTATTGAATGTCCATCTTGGATTGAGCCTGTTCATGCCAAAGCATTTTTAATGGATTTTGTAGAAATTGCCAGTGATTCTGGAGGAGCAGGGGAGATTGAGAGGTTTGCAAAAGAGGCAATTACCAGACTTGCAACAGAGAGTTCTGGAGTAAAAAATAGTTTTTCCGAAAATGAAGTGGTTCACATTGCAAACCAACTTTTTACCTGTCGAAATCCATACACTTGTCCCAAAGGTCGCCCAACTTACTTTGAGCTTCCAGTCAGGGATTTTGAAAATCGATTTCGGAGGAAAATATGATTTTTTTCTTTAAAAAAACATATTTTGAAGTCAAAACAATTCTATGAACTATTTTCTACAGCATATTTTATTACTTTCTTTATTTATTTTCTTTACGATTGGTTGTTCAATTTCTGAACTATCCCAACAAGCGAAAGAAGGCATTACCTCGAGTAAAGCATACCTTTCTGAAAAAAGTAAAAAAGCTTACGAAGAAGGAAAAAATAAATTAGGACTTTCAAATGAAAAACAAGTAGAAGTTAAGCCAATGACAGTAGCAAAATTTCCCTTTGGTAAAATGCCTGATGGTAAAAAAGTTAGTCAGTATGTACTTACTAACGCTAATAAAATGCAGGTTACGCTTTTAGATTATGGTGCTACGGTTAAAGACATCGTTGTTCCAGACAGAGATGGTAATTTTGCTAATGTATCGTTGGGATTTTCCAAACTTGATGATTATCGTGAAAAAAGCCCTTATTTTGGTTGTACTGCGGGTCGTTATGCTAATCGAATTGCCGAGGGTAAGTTTAGCTTGGATGGCAAAAATTATCAGCTCGCTACTAATAACGCTCCAAATCATCTCCATGGTGGTGAAATTGGATTCGATAAAATTGTGTGGGGATCGAAAATTTTAGAGACTGGTACTGGAGTTATTTTTACAATGAGAAGTCCTGAAGGAGATGAAGGATATCCTGGTAACCTCCTTTCAAAAGTAACTTACACGCTGACAAATGAAAACGAGTTGAAAATTAGTTATTCTGCGACGACTGACAAATCCACTGTAATCAATCTAACTAATCATACTTATTTTAATCTTGCTGGAGAGGGTGATCCGACAATCCTCGATCATCAACTCACACTTTATGCCGACCAATTCGTGGCTACAGATGAGACTAACATCCCTGTTTCAATTTCTAAGGTATCTGGAACACCTCTAGATTTTTCTAAACCTTATATTATTGGTGATAGAATCAATCAGAATCATGAACAACTTAAGTTTGGGAAAGGTTATGACCACACATGGGTAATTCGTGGTGCTAATAATGATAACGAACTCAAGCATGCCGCTACTCTTCGGGATCCTGGATCCGGGAGAAAAATGGATATTTACACAGATCAACCCGGGATCCAATTTTATTCAGGTAATTACTTAGACGGAAGTTTTTCAGGGCATTCAGGAAAAATTTATCCGCTCCGTTCTGGTTTGTGTTTGGAAACTCAAGTTTTCCCTGACAGTCCGAATCATCAAGGAGAAACCGGTTGGAAAAGCTGTGTGCTAAAACCTGGAGAAACATACCGGCACTTAACTGTTCACAAGTTTAGTGTAGAATAGAATTTAGCCGTCTTGCAGACGATAATTGCTCAAAATTAATTTGATAACAAGATTGGCACGAAGCATACCTTAATATATGCAATTTTAGCATATCATGGTTACTTCAACACTTTCTAAGTCTATATCAATTCATTCTGAGCAGTCGGATGATTTATTGGTAGAGAATGTAAAAAACGCGATTCAGCATCAATTACGCCTTATTCTTGCTAGAGACTTGGCTAGTGCTACAAAAGCAGAGCTATGGATGGCTACATCTCTTGCAGTACGTGAGATGATGGTTGATCGTTTCATTGAAACTCAAAAAGAACATAGTAAGCAAGACACACGAAGAGTATATTATTTAAGCTTGGAATACTTGATGGGGCGATTACTTAATGTTAATCTTACTAACTTGGGACTCAAGGAGGCTGTTACCGAAGCTTTGTCCGAGCTCGGTTTTGAACTGGATGTATTGTACGATGAAGAACATGATATGGGTTTGGGGAATGGCGGATTGGGGCGTTTAGCAGCCTGCTTTCTAGATTCTATGGCAACTATGGATTTGCCTGCGGTTGGGTATGGTATTCATTATCAATTTGGATTATTTCGTCAGGAATTTAAGAATGGAAGGCAAATTGAGAAATCGGACGACTGGCTAAAAAACGGAAACCCTTGGGAAATTGCCCGTCCACAGTATTCTCAAAAAGTCTTACTTTACGGACATGTCGAGCATTCCTATGATGATTTAGGAAACTATTCTCCTAAATGGATTTCAGCCAAAGAGGTGATTGGTATTCCCTATGATCTTCCCATTGTAGGCTATGGTGCAAACACAGTTAACTTTTTAAGATTATGGGAATCGAAAGCATCCGAGCAACTTGACTTCCAGATTTTTAATCAAGGTGGATATGTTGAGGCTGTTCGTGAAAAAGCAATGGGCGAAACAATTTCCAAGGTTCTTTATCCCAATGATGAAACTGAAAGTGGAAAAGAATTACGACTAGTTCAGCAATACTTTTTCGTTTCCTGCTCTCTTCAGGATATCATTAGGCGTTTTAGAAAGAAAGAAAGGACTTGGTCTGATTTTCCTAAGTTAGCTGTTGTTCAGTTAAATGATACTCACCCAGCTGTTGCTATTCCTGAGCTTATGAGAATTTTCCTAGACTTAGAGCATTTAAGTTGGGATATTTCATGGACATTAGTTGAGCAAACTTTTGCATACACAAATCACACACTTTTGCCTGAGGCACTCGAAACTTGGAGCGAAGGTCTTTTTGCGAAAGTCCTACCTCGCCACATTGATATAGTTCGTGAGATTAACCGTCGTTTCATAGAGCAAAAATTATCTCAAAAATGGCCAAGTGAGCAAGACCGGCATAATCGTATGGCTATTATTGCTGATGGACAAATTCGAATGGCATTTCTCTCGGTAGTTGGTAGTCAGTCAGTTAATGGTGTTGCAGCCTTACATACTAAATTACTCAAGGAAAGTTTGTTGAAAGACTTTGCCGAGTTATACCCTGATCGTTTCAACAACAAAACTAATGGGATTACTCCACGAAGATGGTTATTAGGCTCGAATCCTGAATTGTCGCAATTAGTTAGTTCTGTTATCGGAGAAGACTGGGTTACCGATTTGTCCCAATTGAGAGGTTTGGAGAAAGTGGCGGATGACCCTTCTTTTCAAAAAGAATTTCTTCTGATTAAGAAAGAATCTAAAATGCGATTGGCTAAAGTAGTTTTTGATCAATTGGGTTTAACAATAAGTGCTGAAGCTATCTTTGATACTCAAATTAAGAGACTGCATGAGTATAAAAGGCAGCATCTGAACCTTTTGCATATTCTTACACTCTACCGAAGACTGTTACAGAACCCCCAGCTGGATATTCCTGCTCGGGTTTTTCTTTTTGGTGCCAAGGCTGCACCGGGTTACCACTTGGCGAAAGTAATTATACATGCGATTAACTTGGTTGCTGATCGGATAAACAATGATGCCCGAATTAAAGATAAACTGAAAGTTGCTTATTTGCCTAACTACGGTGTTTCAATGGCGGAAAAAATTATTCCCGCCACTGATTTGTCCGAACAAATATCGACAGCTGGTAAGGAAGCATCAGGAACAGGTAATATGAAATTTGCTTTAAATGGGGCGGTCACAATGGGAACTTTGGACGGTGCAAATGTCGAAATTCTCGAAGAGGTTGGCGACGACAATATATTTATCTTTGGTAAAACTGTGGAAGGAATCGAGGAGTTGAAGAAGTCCGGATACAATCCTAGAGAATATTATGATAAGGATGAGGAATTGAAAGCTGTTCTCGATTGGTTGTCATCTGATTTCTTTTCTCCGAATGATGGAAATGTTCTCTCTGACCTTTCAGATAGTTTACTAGATTGGGGAGATCCTTTCTTTGTTTTGGCAGATTATAGAGCTTATATTGAAGCACAAGATCTCGCTGGTAAGGCTTATCAGGATCCAAAAAAATGGGCTTCCATGGCAATTCGTAACATTGCTGGATCTGGTAAGTTTTCATCAGACCGAACGATTAGTGAATACGCAAAAGATGTTTGGAATATAAAGCCGGTTAAAATTCCTATATCTGATTAATGAGGAATTTTTTTTGTTATCTTTTTATATTAGTTAGTTTTTGCACCGAACATCCACAAGCTGAAGGAATTGAACCTTTACCATTTAAGGTAGGTGAGAGGTTAGAATACGATTTAGAGTGGGGCTTTTTGCCAGTAGGTAAAGCCACGCTTCATTTGCATTCAGTAACTGAAATTAATGACATCTCCTGTTTTTTGATTAAGTTTTCGGTTAGAACCAATTCTTTTGCGGATTCTTTTTATAAAGTAAGAACTACAATAGAGAGCTATGTTACGGAAGATTTTTCGAAATCAATTCTTTATCGAAAATATCAGCAGGAGGGTAAAACAAAAAGGATTGTTGAAGTTGATTTTAATTACCAAAAGAGAAGAGCTACCTACAGGAGAAGCGATGGAGTACAAACATCTATAGCGATACCTAAATATGTATTGGATCCTCTGGCTCTGGCTTATTTCTTCAGACTAAAGAATTTAAAAGAGAATAAAAAATGGACAATTCCTACTTGCGACGGAAAGAGATTTAATAATATTCTCGTTCGTTCGGGGCAAAAAAAGGAAATATCTGTTCCTGCAGGTAAATTCGATGCAATTGAAACTTTTCCTGAAATGGAAAACCTTAGAGGCGTATTTAATAAAAGCCCGGATGGGTTACTGAAAGTTTGGTACTCTGGTGACCGCAGGCAGTTACCTGTAAAAATCAGTAGTAAAGTAATTGTCGGTAGTTTTAACGCTGAACTAAAAAATATCGCAAAATAAACAACTATCAATCATCAGTTTGTTTTTCCAAATCATTAATTTTTGTATTTTGCATTTTTTCAATAAATGATCGAAGTGCAGGGGTGAGCATCCGTGATTTTTTATGAATAAGGGATAGTGGGCGTAGATGCGTGCTGTTGTCTAGACGGCAAGTTACTAATTGGTTTCTTGCAGTTTCGTTGGAAACAGTGTTTTTGGGTATTATTGCAACTCCAGCATTTATTTCCAACCCCCTCTTGACGGTTTCAACATTATCAAATTCCATTACAATAGAAACTTCAACATCTGCTTTTTTAAGAATTTCGTCCGTCGCTTTACGAGTGGGTATATCTTTTTCAAATGCAATGAAATCGATACCTTTTAGGTTTTCAATTTTGAGAGATTTTTTATTAGCGAGTGGATGATTCGGATTCATCGCAACAACGAGCTCATCAGTCGCGAATGGTATGATAGTAAGTTCTTTGTGATTGGTGGGAAAAGCAACAAGCCCAATGTCTGCCGAACCGTGTAAAACATCTTCATAAACCAGATTTGCTCTTCTGTATTCCACGCGAGTATTTACTGACGGGAATTCTTTCATAAATGAATTAAGGTATGGAGGTAGTTCATGTAATCCAATACTGTTAACAGTTGAAATTTGTATGGTCCCACTAACCACATTTCTCATTTCCTGAATCTCGCAATTTAGCTTTTCGTAGAGATTAAGAATTTCCTTAAATGTGGAATAGAGGGTGGTGCCTTGCTGTGTTAGTCGGAACTTCTTTTGATTTCTGTCAATTATTAACATATCATAAAAACTTTCCATTGCTTTTAATTGCTGACTCACTGCCGATTGTGTAACTTCGTTTAATCTAGCTGCTTTTGAAAAACTTTGTGTTTCCACCAGATCACAAAAGGTTTTAAAATTTTGAATATGCATAAATGCAAAATATTAATAAATCTAATAATTATCAAACTCATTTTTTAATCTCACTAATATGACAAATATGATATCAGAAGAATGCTTTAGGGAAAACTTGGATATTCTAAATGAATTAGTTGAAAATTCATGCTTTGGTGCGGGGCGTAATGCAAAAGATGTGAGTATTCTTCCTGTAACTAAAAATTGGCCTGTTACAGCAATTAATTATGCCTCTAGGGCAGGATTTATGAGGATTGGTGAGAATCGTGTGCAGGAAGCTATAGCCAAGCAATCTGATTTAGGTGAAATAGACATCAATTGGGATTTAATCGGTCACCTGCAGAGCAATAAAGCTAAACTGGTTGTGGGAAGATTTGATCGAATACAAACGGTTGATTCTTTAAAACTTCTTTCAAAATTAGATAATGCATTAGCTGGTATTGAATCTGAAATCTCAATTCTAATTCAGGTAAATACTGGAAAAGATCCTGCTAAATCAGGAATTGCTGAAGAAATGTGCTCTGAGTTAATTGAGCAAGCATTACAGTGTAAAAAGATAAAAGTTGATGGCTTAATGACAATAGCCCCTTTTTTTCCTGAAGACCCTAAAATAGCAAGGCAGGCATTTTCACGATTACGTCTACTACGAGATAAAATGGAATCGGACTATGATATTACTTTGAAAGAATTATCCATGGGGATGAGTGGAGATTTGGACGAGGCAATAAAAGAAGGAAGCACGATGATACGTGTAGGTTCGGCATTATTTGGTAAGCGGGTCTAAAAATTCAAACATGTATGCTTGCCCCATTTCACCTATGTTGTGCATAATATTACCCTTAAATGAATAATGAATTAACAGAGAGTGAAAAAAAATACTGGGAAAGTATACGAAGGTTGATTGACGATGAAAATCCAATCGTTCGCAAAGCGTTGGTTACTGAGATTTCTCGTTTTCCAGAAAAAGGGAAACTATTTTTAGAAGATTTAATTCGTAGTTCCGGAGATATTCAGGCCAAACATGCTCATTCTTTAATAGCTGAGCTTGGTTGGGGAGACGGAGTTGGTGATTTCCTTTATTTTATTCGGTCCCAAAGGTACGAACTTGAATCCGGCTGGTTTTTGCTTGATCGAACTATCTTTCCAACTTTTGAAATTTCTTCAGCCTCCTTGTTTTTAGATCAGCTAGCGGATCGTGTACGCGAGCTTTTAATGCCTCCTCAGAACCCGCGGGAAATTTGTTCGATTCTTAATCGGGTTTTCTTTCATGAATTTGGGTTTCGAGGTGCGACTAAAGATTTTTCTGATCCCAAAAACAGTTTCCTACACCTTGTTTTAGAAAGAAAAAGGGGATTACCGATTACCTTATGCGTAGTGTATCTCCTGACTGCGAGACGTGTTGGATTGGATTTAGAACCAATTGGGTTACCTGGTAGATTTATGTTAGGAAGTTTTACAGGTAGAGAACCTTTTTACATTGATGTTTGGTCGGGAGGTAAATTTTTTGATATCGATCAAATGGAGGAATTTCTTGATGATGGCTCTTCCGAAAATTCAGGTGCATCTCTCTTACCAATTACAGTCGCGGAAACTTTGGCTAGAGGTTGCAGGAATTTAGTCCAGCAATTCGCAAAATCCGGTGAATTTACCAATTCCAACCTTTTTCAAAAATTCGTCACTGAATTTGAGGATATATACCGTAGGGAAGCAAGTGCTTGAATCCTCAATATTAATCGAAGATGTTGTTCCTTTGCCGGATAATCAAGTAGGCCTTGCAGTCCTTGGCTCTCCGATCGAGCATTCTATAAGTCCGCAAATCCATCTTTCTGCTTTGAAAGAGTTGTCTATAATCGACCCCAAGTTTCTTAATTGGAACTACATAAAGATCCAAGTGGAGTCGAGTGATCTACCATCGGCACTTCCTTACTTAGCAAAGTGTGGTTATCTGGGACTTAATCTTACAATTCCTCATAAAGTTGATGTTCTTCCTCTACTTGAATCTGTTGACGAAGAGGCAAGGAATATCGGTGCTGTTAATACCTTGTTTTATGATTGTGCAAAGTGGAATGGATTTAATTCAGATGGTTATGGCTTGGAAAAAGCTTTAGGACAAAGCTTGGATATTTCCCTTGGCGCAGCCAAGGTATTAATCCTTGGTGCAGGAGGTGCTGCAAGGGCCGCCGCCGCCCAAGCTTTAAGTCGTCAATGTAGGCAAGTCTGGATGGCAAATCGTTCTTTATCCAGATTGAAAATCTTAGAGAAAAAACTAGGAGAAACATTTGATTTATCAGGATTTTCTACTTTCGAACTATCGAAAATTCCAGCAGAGCTTTTTACGGTTGAAGACTTGGTTATTATAAATGCAACTTCTTTAGGTTTGAATAAGAGTGATGTTCTGCCCATTTCTCTTAGGGGTTTTCATTCAACGACCAAGGTTTATGATATGATTTATAATCCACCTCAAACCGAGCTTTTAGCTGAGGCTGTAAATTTGGGTATGTCCTGTGAAAATGGATTATCGATGCTTGTGCACCAAGCTGCTCGATCTCTTTCTATTTGGACAAAGCAGGGAATTTCATCAGGAGCGATGTTTTCATCAGCGAAATTAGCATTAAAGCAGTAAGTAAACGGTGAGTGATTTTTATTTAAATTCAAACTTGCTTGTCTATATTGGTTTTATTGTAGGTGGTGTATTTGGCAGTTTTTTAAATGTCTGTGCATATCGTATTCCAATTGGAAAATCGGTTATTACTCCCAAATCTCACTGTCCAAATTGCGGCGTAAATATTCCGTGGTATCGCAATCTACCTTTTTTTACATGGATCATGCAGAGGGGGATGGCAGGATGTTGTTCTTTTAAGATTCCAATTCGTTACTGGTTAGTTGAATTGATAATGGGTTTATTTTTTGCTTATTATGCCTATTTGTATTCTATGGACTCGGACTTGTTTTCGTTGATCATTCGGGCGTCCTTTACTTGGTTGATGGTAGTTGTTGCAGTAATTGATTTTGAAACCATGATAATTCCTGATCGGTTCAGTGCAGGAGGAGCATTCGCTGGTATATTATTGTCTTTTTACTTTCCTGCCATGCATTTAGAAATTTATAACCCTAGCCCTTGGGAACATTTTTCGAGTGGGATGCAATCTGTTTTAGGTATGTTGATTGGTTCAGCCTTGCTGTATTGGATTGGAGCAGTTGCTCAAATAGCTATTGGTCGCGAAGCTTTGGGTGAAGGAGATGTCAAACTTCTTGGATGTATTGGTGCATTTTGCGGCTGGCAGGGTGCAATTTTTGCAATTTTTGGAGGTGCATTATTGGGTACGGTTTTGATATTGCCGGTTATGTTTTTTCAAAGATTAAAAGCTAGTCAATCCTGTGAGTCTAGTCATTCCAAAATTGAATGGGGTGGCGAGATTCCTTTCGGCCCATTACTTGCATTAGCTGGTTTAATCTACCATGCTTATGCATCAGTTTATGTTGACTTATGGTTTAATTCTTTCCAATCAAATTTTTGATTCCTGAATTAACTTTTAAGTTTTTAACATTGAAAAAATCTTCCCATCCGTGCATTCAATTATCTCTGATAATAACAAAAACATTCCCTATTTTATGAAGAAACTCCTCGTCGCCAATCGTAGCGAAATTGCTGTCCGTATTTTTCGGTCTGCTACTGAATTGAATTTACGTACTGTCGCAATCTATGCTGAAGAAGATCGCTTTGGTGTTCACCGTTTTAAAGCAGATGAAGCTTATCAGGTTGGAAAGGGAAAAGGTCCAGTTGCTGCTTATTTGGATATCGACTCGATAATTTCTTTAGCAAAAGACAAAGGAGTAGACATGATTCATCCGGGCTATGGATTCTTGTCTGAAAATGCCGACTTTGCTAGAGCTTGTGAACAAGCAGGAATTACTTTTATCGGTCCTCGACCTGAATTACTCGAAAATATGGGAGATAAGGTTGCAGCCAAAAAAGCGGCTGACAAAGCTGGTGTTCCCACTTTACCTGCCACTCCTAATGCAGTATCCAATCCCGCTGAGGCTTTAAAATGGGGGCGAAAAATTGGTTTCCCTTTGATTATTAAAGCAGCATTTGGTGGAGGAGGTCGAGGAATGCGGGTGGTTACAAAAGAGGAAGATTTGAAGCCCATGCTTGAAGAGGCTCAGGGAGAAGCAGAGCGGGCTTTCGGAAACTCTGCGGTATTTTTAGAAAGATATGTTGGCAGAGCAAAGCATCTGGAGGTTCAGGTGCTTGGTGACAGAAAGGGAAGTATTGTTCATTTGCACGAGCGGGATTGTTCTGTGCAAAGAAGATATCAAAAAGTTGTCGAAGTTGCACCATCGATTGGACTTCCTCAAGAGGTTGTTGATTCTCTATGTGAAGCAGGCGTAAACTTAGCCCGAGAGGTTGGCTATGATAATGCTGGTACGGTTGAATTCTTATTGGACCAAGATACGAATGAATGGTTTTTCATTGAAATGAATCCGCGAATTCAAGTTGAGCATACGGTCACGGAACAAATTACCGGAATTGATATTGTAAGATCCCAAATATTGGTGGCTATGAACAAGCCACTACATGGAAAAGAAATCGGAATTCCTGCACAGGAGCAAATTCCTCGTAATGGATGTGCAATTCAGTGTCGGGTCACCACAGAAGATCCTGAAAAAGATTTTACTCCTGATTATGGAAAGATTTTAAGCTATCGTTCAGCTGCTGGTTTTGGAGTGAGATTAGATGGTGCAATGGGTGACACGGGTGCAATTATTACTCCATTTTATGATTCCTTATTGGTTAAACTGACAACATCTGGACCAAATTTGTCCCAGGCTTTGAACCGAATGCATCGCGCCCTGCGTGAAATGAGAATTCGGGGAGTTAAAACCAATATCCCATTCTTAGAAAATGTAATTAATCACAAAGATTTTGTTGCCGGAAAAGCTACTACTCGAATGATTGATGTTACACCCGAACTTTTTCGTTTCAAAGCGAGAAGGGATCGTGCTTCAAAATTACTAAGTTACCTTGGGGAAGTTATTGTTAACGGGAATCCTCAGGTAAAAGGACGTGTAAGGGCAGAATGTCCGCTGCCTTTGATTGAACCTGAGTATGATGGTAAAGAAAGTCCCCCCCGTGGTACCCGTGATTTACTTTTAGAAAAAGGAGCAAAAAAGTTTTCGGAGTGGATGCTTCAGCAAAAGCCTCTCTTAATAACTGATACGACAATGAGAGATGCTCATCAGTCACTTTTTGCTGCAAGAATGAGAAGTTACGACATGTTGGCAGTTTCGGATTTTATTGCCCGTAGAGCATCCGGTTTGTTCAGCTTGGAGATGTGGGGTGGGGCAACTTTTGATACATGTATGCGGTTTTTAGGTGAATGTCCGTATGAGCGTCTGCGCTTCTTGAGGGAAAAGATTCCTAATGTGCTATTTCAGATGTTACTGAGAGGTTCGAATGCAGTTGGGTATGCAAATTATCCTGATAATGTAATTCGTGAGTTTGTGGTTCATTCCTCAGAGGCGGGAATGGATATTTTTAGAATTTTTGATTCTTTGAATTATCTTCCAAATCTTAAAGTTGCAATGGAAACCGTTGGGGAGAAAACAAATTCGCTTTGTGAAGCTGCATTATGTTTTACCGGGGATTTTACAGATTCAAGTGAAGAAAAATATGTCCTCAACTACTATGTGAATTTAGCCAAAGAGCTTGAGAAAATGGGTGCTCATATTCTTGCAATTAAGGATATGGCTGGTCTATGTCACCCTACGGCAGCCTACCGTTTAGTTAAGGCATTAAAGAATGAAGTCTCTCTTCCTATTCACTTTCATACACACGATTCTAGTGGGATCGCTTCGGCCTCTGTCTTAAAGGCAAGCGAGGCTGGTGTGGATGTAGTAGACTTGGCAATTTCTTCCATGTCAGGCTGTACAAGTCAGCCCAACCTTAATTCAATCGTGCATTCATTACGAAATGCACCTCGCTCCACCAAATTGGATGTGGATGCATTTAATCAACTTTCCATATATTGGGAAGCTGTCAGGCAATACTACTCTCCTTTCGATAGTTCTCCTCCATTTGGTAGTGCAGAGGTTTTTGAGCATCAGATGCCAGGTGGTCAATACACGAATTTAAGGGAACAGGCTGGTGCCTTGGGATTAGGTAAAAGGTGGCCGGATGTGGTAAAGACTTATCAAGAAGTTAATCAAATGCTTGGTGATATCGTTAAAGTGACACCCAGTAGTAAGTGTGTTGGTGACCTTGCAATTTTCCTGATCACCAAAGGCGTTAAGCCGGAAGATTTAACGAATCTTCCACCGGAAACTGGATTTCCTGAATCAGTCATTGATCTTCTTTCAGGAAATCTTGGTCAACCCAAAGGCGGATGGCCAAAAGCGGTGCAGAAAGTCATTCTTGGTAAAAGAAAGCCTCTTCGTGGCCGGCCTGGTGCTTCTGCACCAAAAATGGATTTGAAAAAAGAATCGGCGAAAATAACCAAAAAACTTGGTCGTAAATCTTCGGATGATGAATTGTTTTCGAGCGTTATGTATCCCAAAGTTTTTGATGACTTTCAAGGGTTTCGTCGTAAGTATGGTGATGTTTCTGTACTTCCGACAACGGCTTATTTTCATGGACTTGAACCGGGTGAAGAGATTTCGATTAAAATAGAAGAGGGTAAGACTCTTTTTATTAAACTTTTGCACATTGGAGATGCTGATGAAAAAGGAGAGAGGTCTTTGTCATTTGAGTTAAATGGTAAAGCAAGGTCGACTATTGTTCAGGACAAATCTGTAAATGCAGAGGCTAAAGTCAGGGAAAAAGCAGACCCAGCAAATCCTTTGCATGTGGCTGCACCAATACCTGCAATGGTTAGCAGCATTTCAACAAGCGTTGGTAAAACCATAGAAAAGGGTGAAAAGATAGCTGTATTGGAAGCTATGAAGATGCAAACAACACTATACGCATCGTCGGATGGGGTAGTGGATGAACTGCTCGTAAATGTTGGTGATTCAGTCGAATCGAAGGATTTAATTGCACGGTTGCGCTAAAGAATTCTCATGGTTGGTCGACTATTAAGTATGTGATACATTCTCTATCTCTAAAGAATTTTTCCCTCAAGCTTTTTAATGTTGGGTTGTTTGCACAAATTTTATTCTGTGCTGGTAATGCTAAACCTTTGTATGTTCCCGAACCATTATTAGAGCAAGCACTTGCCGATTCTCTTGGTGTTGATAGGACGCAATTAACCAGGGAACTAGTTGCCGATAAGCTAGAGTTTTTTGAACTTAATAATGCTGGTATTCGAGATTTAAGGGGCCTCGAAGTCGCTAAAAACCTAAAAGTATTGGTTCTTAAAGATAACCTCATTAAGGACATAACACCACTGGTCGAACTTGCAAATCTGCGAAAGTTAGATTTGTCGGGTAACCGAATTTCTAGTCTTTTATCACTTTCAGGTTTCTCGTTGGAAAAGATGCAAAAGGAGATATTTGAGATTCAACAAAAATTGTCTGCACGTTTGGGATCCTCTGAGCAAAGCCCTGAGATGATCTTAGAGTTATCAGATTTAACCGAGAGGATAAAAAGAGGACCTTGGCAGTTGAATGAGCTTTCATTATCGAATAATCGATTACTTGGTTTATCCGGAATATCAAATCTTGCTTTTTTGCAACATCTGGATGTTTCTGGGAATGCGTTAATTGATTTGGAAGGAATTAGCTCAATTTCTAATTTAGTAACCCTTTATGCACAGGGTAATCAACTTGGTCGGGCTGAAAGCTATGTCGATGGAAACAAAAACAAAGCTTTTGATCCTGGTGAATCATTTAATGATGAAAGTGGAAACGGGAAAAGGGACACTGATCCACTGATGGAGTTGAGTTCTCTACCTAAGTTATCGAATTTATACCTTTATGAAAACTTATTGCATTCTGTAAGATCACTACAAAATTTGCCAAGCTTGAAAATCCTACTTTTATCTGGAAATAAATTAAAAGATATTAGGAACCTCGGCGATTTTCCTAGTCTGGAGAGGCTCGCATTATCTGATAATCGGATAACTAGTCTAGAGGGGTTGAGTAGCTTAACTAAAATTAAGTATTTGTACTTGGTGGAAAACCGAATTTGCGACCTGAGACCTATTCAGAGTCTTACAACATTGAAAGAACTTAGGTTACAAAGAAATCAATTAGTCAATATTGGGCCATTATCCGGTTTAAGCTCACTGCAAGTGCTTTCGCTTTCGAATAATTTTATATACTCCTTAAATCCCCTACTAGAAATGAACATTTTAAAACGTCTTTCTCTGTCAGGTAATTTTGTCAATCTTGATGATTTCGGAACCAAAGATGCAATGCGGGATCTACGAATAAAAGGAGTTTCTATTACTGTTGGCTCGCAGAAGAAAAGAGTGATTTCAGTAGAGAATTTGATTTTGTCCTTGATCGGTCACCCAAATTTAAATCACTCTCTGGGAGAGTACTTGGAAGCTAACGGGTATTTCAGGCTTGTAGATTTTGTTGAAGATTCATCGATTTCAGAAGATGAAAAAATAATTGCCTATCAGACATGGTATAAAGCTCTTCGAAACGGCAAACCTGTAGCAGACTTGAAGTTTCCAGGAAAATAAAACAAAACAGCTTCTTTTAATTTCTACGAGTTTAGGTAGACAAGGCAGCCTAAAATTATGCTGGCTACTACGCAGGCAAAATACAATATTCGAACAAGTAGTTTGTGAATTGCATGGGAACGCACAATACCGTCAATCATTCGGTAGTACTCTTTCTTCCATCGTTTTACTAGGCTTTGTTTTTTTGTACGCATAGAGATTTGTATAGTAAAATCTATCATTGTTTGATTCGCAAGCTTGTAGAAAGATTCTTCCTTCTTTACAGAAAGACTACCTTGTTTTAGAAGTATAAAACCGATATGCCTGCAAAACAAAGGACTATTAGAAATAAACGTTCCATCAATGGGAAATCCCTGCACACGGGAGAAGAGGTTAATTTAACTATTCTTCCGGCAGAGGAAAATAAGGGTTATATATTCCGCAGAATTGATTTGTATGGAAAACCGGAAATTAAGCCTTCTTCTGCTAATGTTTCTGAGTTGGTTAGAAGTACTACAATTTCCAATGGAAATACCAAGGTACATACCATTGAGCATGTTCTAAGTGCGTTGTCAGGTTGCGGAGTGGATAATGCAATTATCGAGTTAGATGCGAGTGAACCCCCGATTTTAGATGGTTCTGCTCGTCCATTTGTTAATTTAATCCTCGAAGCAGAGCCTGTTGAGCAGGAAGCAGACCGCGATTATTTTGTCCTAAAAGAACCCCTTTCTGTGACTTCGGGTAACCGTTCTATGATCGCACTTCCTCACGATGGGTTTCGTATTACATGTACATCGGCAGATGACCGAGGTAGTCATGTCCAGCATTTATCGATTGATTTAGATTCTGAGACTTATGTTGCTCAAGTTTCACCTGCTCGTACTTTTACTGTTTATGAAGACATTGAAGAACTACTGAAGTTGGGGAAAATACGAGGTGGAAGTCTAGATAGTGCTATTGTAATCAAAGGAGATAAAATTCTTTCCAAAGAACCCCTTCGTTTTGATGATGAGTTTGTTCGGCATAAGATTCTAGATATCGTGGGCGATCTTGCACTTTTAGGCAAACCACTCAAAGCTCATATCATTGCTGTCCGTCCTGGTCATTCATTAAATGCAGATCTTACCAAGAAGATACTTGGTCGCATGACGGGAAAAGAAAAATTAGTATCTGATAAAAAGAAAAGTAAATCCGTCGTTCTTCCTGACGAAACGGAACTTGATGTCAGGAGAGTGCTTGATGTTTTACCTCACCGCTTCCCATTCGTAATGATTGACCGAGTTACCTCAATTGAAGGAAATGAAGTTTTAGTTGGGGTTAAAAATGTCACTATTAATGAACCCTTTTTTACTGGTCATTTTCCTGGGCATCCAGTTATGCCAGGGGTTTTGCAATTAGAGGCAATGGCTCAGGCTGCGGGAATCTTGCTTTTACGACGGAGTTCGTCAGAGGGGAAAGTGGCTTTTTTTATGAGTGCTGACAAGGTTAAGTTTAGGAAACCAGTTGTCCCTGGAGATCAGTTGATTATTACCGCAACCCTTGAAAAAGTTAGGGGTAATAAACTAGCAACTGCAAGCGTCGTTTGTAAAGTCGACGATAAGCCAGTTTCTTCCGCAAGTTTAATGTTTTCCATCGTTGATGCTGGAGAGGAAAGTTAATGTCTACGCAAATTCATCCGCAATCAATTGTTGAGGACGGTGCCCAACTTGGAGAGGGTGTGGTCGTTGAGGCATTTGCCATGGTCGGCCGTAATGCAATTATTGGAGATGATACCATTATTCGTCACCACGCTACTGTAGAGGGTAAGGTGATCTTAGGAAAAGCAAATGAAATTCACCCGTATTCTTTAATTGGTGGACTGACTCATGATTTAAAGTTTTCGGGAGGTGAACCAGCACTTCAAATCGGGGACCGGAATACTTTCAGGGAATATTGTACTGCTCATGTTGCCACCAATGATCAAAATAAGACTCTAATTGGGTCCGATAATACTTTTTTAGCCTACAGTCATGTGGCCCATGATTGTATTGTGGGTGATAATCTAATAATGAGTAGTCATTCTGCTTTAGGCGGGCATGTTATTGTTGCTGATCATGTTAATATTGGTTGGGGCGTGGGCGTGCATCAATTTTGTCGTTTGGGTAGAAATTGTATGGTTTCAGCCTGTTCAAAATTGGTGCAGGATGTTGCTCCTTTTATGCTTGCCGACGGTTCTCCAGCAGAAGTTCGTTCAATTAATAAAGTGGGCATGGAAAGAAACGGTTTTACAAAAGAGCAGATCGATGTTGCAAAAGGAGTTTTTAGGACGGTTTACCGTGGAGATTTAAATCGTAAGCAGGCGATTGATTACCTCGAAAACGATTTCGAGTTTAAAACAGATAAGATAACTCTTGAAATCATAGATTTTACGAAAAATAGTGATCGAGGTTTAGCTTAAAAACTAAGGCTCCCAGTTACGAAATTCTCTTCGCTTAGTTTTATTTTAAATTACTTAATGATTTAAGGTAATCCCACGAGTATATACCAGTCGAATGCCCGTCTGAAAAATGGATTCGAATAGCGTAATTACCCACCTGGACAACTTTTAGAATTTTAATGTCCAAATGTTCACGTGGTGCTTCTCCACCACTGACTTTACCAAAAATATCGACTTCGCCTTTATTTTCTGCAGATGGGGAATTTGCACGCAATTCAGATGCGTCCAAATAGGTTTCTTCACCATCTAACCATTGCAATGCAAGGGTATTGCCGACAACCTCAAATCGAGACGGTTGTGAAAGCATCAATTATATAAAAGAGTCTAAACTGTGTCCCGCCGATGGCGGTTCAGAAGGATCGGATCCACTTTGGTAATAGGGATCGAGTATTTCGTTTGAGTTTGATCTACTAAAATCTTCTCCTCTTTCTGCTGCTCTGTTAAAACTTTCCTTTTCTTTTTCGATTAATTCCTCCTGCAAGTCTTTATCTTGGATTTCTTTTTCCAAACTACGCTCATCCCAATAACGATCATTATGAAATTGACTTGGCCCCGGTTCGTCGGGCAATTCTGTTGGTTTCACCACCTCCCAATCTGGTGTTCGGGTCGGGTCAATTCCCGCGTCATCCACATTGTCGACGCTTCCTGGTGGGAGTCCAGGCTGCTGGGAATGGGACTGATCTTCATGAGTTTTGTCGTTGAGGAAACTACCAGAAAGAACAATAGGTTCGGGACTTTTTGTTACTTTTTCGGAACTTTCATGACCAACTTCAGGAACTTCTAAGTTAGACTCATTTTCTCTTCTCAATTGCATTTCTCGATGCAAGTTTTCAGTCGAGATATGATCATTAATTGACGATTCCATTACAGATACTATGTTTCAATAGTCGATTTTTTGCAAACCATAAAAAAACCTCTTTTTGTAATTCATTATTATATTTTAATTGCTACAAAAAGAATAATTTGGCATTTTATGCAACATGGCTAGAGAAACTATCATACTTGAATGCACCGAAGCACGTAAAGAAGGCAAGCAACCTTCTCGCTACATGGCATCTCGCAACAAAAAGTTGCAAACCGAGCCGATTGAAAAGAAGAAATTTAACCGTTTCCTTCGTCGTCATACGATGCACAAGGAAATAAAAAGTTAAATCTTTTACCCCAAAAGCTCTATAATTTCTTTAGCGACGGAGCATATTGCTTCGCTTGCGTAATGGTCTGGGTTCGACTTAGTAATAGGTATTCCGTGATCACCACCCATTCTTATTTCCTCATGTATCGGGATTTCACCAAGGAACGCAGTGGATAATGCTTGAGCTGTTGTCGGACCTCCACCTTGACCAAATAAGTAAGATTTCTCGTTGGTTTCCTCGTTTAAAAGAAAGCTCATGTTTTCGATAACGCCAAGGATAGGCACATTCACCTTTTCAAACATTCTTGCCCCTCTCCTTGCCACATCTACCGCTGCTTTCTGTGGAGTGGTTACAATAACAACACCATCTAAAGGCATGGTCTGTGCAAGGGACAGTTGTGCATCTCCTGTTCCAGGAGGAAGGTCAATAAATAGAATATCTAATTCTCCCCATTCAACATTTCCAGCAAATTGCTGAATTGTTTTCATTACCATGGGACCTCTCCATACCACCGGTGTTTCTTCGTCGACCAGCAATCCCATGGACATTACTTTAACGCCGTAACTTTCCACGGGTGCTATAAGGTTTTCACCAAGAGCTTGTGGTTGTCCTGAAGCTCCAATGAGTAACGGAACTGAAGGACCATAAACATCGCAGTCCATGAGCCCTACCTTAAAATTGGAGGATGTATCTTTCTGAACGATTTGTTCAACTGCACAAGCGAGGTTGACCGCCATAGTTGATTTGCCCACACCTCCTTTACCACTGGCAATGGCAACAATCTTTTTAACGCCAGGCAAAATGGCAGTATTTTCTCCGCTTTCCTGAGTTTGATTATTTGCTGATTGCTTTTTTACTGCTATTAAAACCTCAACATCTTTGATTGCACTATCACTAAGGAGTATCTTTTCAATATCTTCTTTTAATTTAGTTGGTAAAGTTGGATCCCCTGAATTAATTTCAAGTTTTACAAAAGCTTTTTCCTTTTCGAGCTTTGTATCGTGAACCAGACCGAAGGATACAATGTCCCTACTAAATCCTGGATAATTTACTTTTTTAAGTAGTTCGGTAATAATTTTATCAGACATGGAAATGTAATACAATGAACCAAGAAATTATTGGAGCAATTTAAAACTGTGTCCATATCAAGAATTTTTTCTTTTCTATTTAAAAATATCGAATTCACTGTCTTTTGCACTTGCTGAAAGGTTCTCTTTTATGAAAACTTATTCAAATGAATGTGGTACTAAGCAGATGGTTTTATAAATTAGTGGCGAGTATTTTTTTACCGGTTTTGATAGTTGGTATTGGCTTGCAGTCTATGTCAGTTATTACAGTTTACGGGCAACCTAATAAGAGAATACTTTTGCCTGGAATCGTATCGGAGTTGGAGAAAAAGCAAATTTCTATCGATTTTGGTGATACCTCAAAAAAAATCACTCCAATTCTAAGGAAAGCATTTTCATGCCATGGAGCTTTTCGCTTGAGCCCACCTAGTAAAAGCCAATATGTCCTGCGTTTTACTAATTCATCGGGTAATCAAGTTGAGATTGCAGTACTGACCGGAAACCCACAAAAAATAGTAAAAATACTTATTGCCAGTGGATCTTCAGGAGAAGAAGCCATTTTAAAGGGCTGTGATAAAGTGGTTAATTATTTTTTGAAAGCCCCAAGTTTCTTCGCTGGGAAGATTTCTTACATTTCCAACTTGTCGGGGCACAAAGAAATTTATGTTTCAAATGCATTGATGACTACAAGTCATCCAAATACAAATTTTAATAAAATTAGCTTTAATGCAAGTTGGGACAATAAGGGTAATGGTCTTTTTTTTACCAGTAATCGACAGCTTTTTAACAATATTTTCTACTTGAATTTAACAACGAGAAAGATCAGTACAATCGCAAATTACAGGGGGAGTAATCTAAGTGCAGTGCAGAATCCAAGAACTAACCAACTGGCCATGATCTTGTCCGGGAAAAGAAATCCGGATGTGTGGATTGCAGCTAGCCCTAAATCAAAACCTAAGCAACTCACCCGAAATAAAAGCAATGAATCTGGTCCCTGTTGGTCATCTGATGGTCGACGGTTAATCGTTACATCGGATAGCCGTGGAAAGCCACAACTTTATGAAGTTTCTCTTTCAACCGGAATTCTTACTAAAATTCCAACAAATGTGAGTTCTCATTGTGTTGAAGCATCGTGGAATCCATTGGATCCAACGAGGATTAGTTTTACTGCTGCAGTGGCTGGTGGCTTCCAAATTTTTGAGTATAATTTTATGGAACGCAGAAGTAAGCAATTAACCAAGGGCTCAAGTCACGGTTTACAATCTACATGGCTTAATGATGGTCGACACATCATTTATACAGAACGGACAAACAAGGGAGCAACCAGGCTCATGATAATTGATACCGAATTGGAAGGTGCACAAGCTAAAGCGTTACATGGATCAAATTTTGGTAATTGTTCGCAAGCCAGTTTTTTCTATTCCCAATAGATTTCCACCACCATTTTCAAATCGAACCTTAGCCAATTGATATGGTTTTGAATTCCAAACGATTTTTTTTAGAGTTAAGTATCCCGTTTTTACTTAAACTAAATTCAAAAGTGCTTTATTGGTTACTACTTTCGACTTTTCTTCAGCCAATTTTCGCTGAAAATATTTTCATTAAGCTAAAAAACGGTGGCTCACTTTCTGGCGAATTACTCAAGGAAACTACAGATCACATAATTGTAGATCTTGGCTTTGATATTTTAAAAGTCCCACAGACCGATTGCTTGGAGGTGTCAAAGGGCGAAAGAGATTTCTTGAAAAGAGAAGTACCTGGAAACCCAAATCTATACCATCAAAAAGTAAATGCTCCCGTCCAGCCATTGGGTTCTTTGGTTGACCGATTGGGCGAAGCGGTGGTGATGATTCGAACTCCAATTGGGTTGGGCTCGGGGTTTATTATTCATCCAGATGGCTATGTTGTGACAAATGACCATGTGGTTGCCGGTGAACGAATTATTTCAATTACCCGTTTCCGGGAAGGCGAGAACGAATTGATTAAAGAAAATTATGATAATGTTCGTATTGTAGCAACCGGGGGTAATATTGATTTGGCACTTTTGAAGATCGAAGGGCAACCAGAAGGCAAAATTTTTCCCACTGTGCCACTTGGTAATTCGGGAGAACTGAGGCAGGGGGAGCGAGTTTTTGCAATTGGCAGTCCGCTTGGCTTGGAACGAAGTGTTTCTGAAGGAATTGTAAGTTTAAGAAATCGAATTATTCAAGCCCGTTTGCATATACAGACAACAGCTGAAATTAGCCCAGGGAATTCAGGTGGACCGCTATTCAATTATAGAGGCCAAGTTGTAGGAGTTAATAATATGAAAGTGGTTAGCACGGGAGCGGAAGGACTAGGTTTTTCCATTCCGGTTCGCCAATTAAAAACTTTTCTCGAGAATAGGGATGCATTCGCATTTGATCCACGAAACCCAAATGCAGGTTATCGATATACTTCACCTCCAAAATGAAATATAATATGAAAAAAATCTTTTTGTTTATTTGTACAGTCTATTTTTCTTTCTTTTGTCATCATTTGTCTGCCAAAAAGGATTTGCTCGAACTGGTACCCAAAGACTCGGCTTTTCTTTTAGAAATTGATAATATTGATGAATTTAACAAAGAGATTGAAGCAGGTCCTCTTGGAGAATTTGTGAAATCCAATGCTTGGGAAAAAATTTATCAGTGGATTGAAGGAGAATTGAAAGACGAAATTTCATACAATGACGAAAAAAAAGATCTTTTGATTGAACGGCTTGAGGAGTGGTTGGGATCATTTAAAGGACAAGCATTATTAGCGGTTGGAAATATGGAACACCTTCTTTCCAAAAAATTACCGAAGGTTACGCTTTTGTTGCATACGGATTTAACAAAAAAAGATTTGGATGAAAGTTTAGATTCAATGAAGAGAGAAATTGTTTCCAATGGAGGGAAAGTTTCTTGGGAGCGAGAGAAAATTGCTGGGCAAGAGGTACATTTGATAGGACCAGATAAAGAAAATGCAAAACAGCCACCCATTGCATTTATGCTTTTTGACAAAACTGTTGGAATCTTTAGTGGCGGAAGAGAACATGTGAAAGATATCCTATTAAAGCGATCTAAGGATTCCAGTTTTAAATCCATGAGAAATAACAATAATTACTTGGATCTATTTGATGAAATTGACCGTGGTTCTGCACGAATGTTCTTTAACTTTCAATTCCTAAATAAATTCATGAAAGAAGTGGAGTCAAACCCTTCTCTAACCGTTCCCGAAAATCCATTTGGTATAAACACCTCGAATTTGATTTCCGCATTGGGCTTAGATTCGATTGATTGTATTGCTATTCAGGTTGATTCCGCAGCTGAGCATTTAACTATTTCTTCCGGTGCCTTTTTTAACCAATATGAAGGACTTTTTTCTTTTATTCAACACGATGGTAAAGAGGAAGCTATTCCATATGACTTTGTTCCCTCTCAGGCTTTTACCGTTTCCAGTGCTCGTTATGATTTTGGTAAACTGTGGTCAACCATGGAAAAGATAGTGAGTGATCTAAGTCCACAATTGCTCCTTTTGATGAATTCTCAAATACAGGCTTTTGAGGATCAGGCAGGGGTTCCTTTCCGCCGGGATGTTATGGGTTCATTTGGCGATGAAATGGTTAGCTTTTCATTTCTTGATCAGGAAGCTAAAACTGCAGATGATTTTGATAATGCAAACCCGTCCATTTATGCAATTTCGTTGAAGGATTCGGAGTTGTTTGACCGTTCACTCCGGTCTATGATTGAAGCTTTTTCAAGTGGTCAGGATTTATTTGAAGACCGGATCCATAAAGGTGTATCAATTCGTAAGATCCGTGGAATTGAGTCATCGGGTATTTCCATTAGCTATGCGGTAACAGAGAAATGGTTTCTTTTGGGAATGGGTGATGATGTTCATATGACTCAATTAATAAATCGTTTGGATGGAAAGGGACGATCGATTTGGAGCAATAAACAAATTAATCGAGCTCTCAAGGCTATGCCTAATGGAGCCCGGCAAATAGATTATGTTAATTTTGATATGTTAACCCAATTTCTTATTCCTGTTATTATGGAATCTATCAAAAATGAATCAGATTTGGAACTTAGTGGGAAAGATTTTCCCGAGTTACCATATTTTTTATTGGCTTGGTCTAAAAATGTGAAGAGGGGTATTATTGGTAAGGGAGAACTTTTTCCAATTTCTAAGAAGTGATGATTTTCTCTCATTTCAAAAAGTCCTACATTTTGGGATGGTTTTTACTTTTATCTTTTATGAACGAGGGAGTTGCTGGTTTTCGGCTTTCTTCTCCCGATGTGGTAAAGGCCAGCTGGAATGCACGAACTTTTCTTTCTGAAGATATTAATAAAGATGGATTGAATGATTTAATCTTTTTCAATTTGGATCGATCTCGGATTGAAATTCTTTACCGGACAAAAGATGGAAAAATGCCCGAGCGGGTAAAGCCTGTTCAAAGAAGCAGGTGGGACCCAGAACTTGAAGATGCTCCTTACAAGAAGGAATTTATTTTTATCCCGGAAACCATAACCTCATTGGCAATTGGAGACCTAAATCTGGATGGTTTTACAGATATTGTGACTGGTAGTCCCGATCATGGAGTTCAAGTATATTTTCGAACGAATGACTTGTTTTGGGGCGAACCGATTGAATTGGAGACTTTAAAACTTCGCCCAGAGTCAGTATCAATTAAGATTAGAAATGATAAAAAAAGTAATCGATCTAGTCTTTTTCTTTTTACACAAACTGGATTGGAAGTATTGGAGTTTGAGAAAGGAAAACCTCAATATCCATCAGTTGTATTTAGGGAAGAGGCGAAGAGGGCTTATGGAATGAATTTTTTTGATGTGAATCGTGATGGGATAGACGATTGGATTTATTCTATTCCATCCTCCGATAGATCTGTACGCTTACGATTAGGTTTAAAAAATGGCTTTGGACCAGAGCGATCTTTTGATCTCCCAGTTAGTTCATTTAACCCTGTACCCAATTTTAAAAAGAACCGTCAATTTGTCGGGATTAACCGAGTTTCTAAGGAAGCATCTGTATTTAGCTTCGAATTTAAGAAAAATGAATCGAATGATGAAAGTTTTAATATTATGGATTACGACCTTTTCCCTGAGGGAGAAGACGATACCTCTTGGACAATTGCCGATTTTAACCGCGATGGGAAAGATGATGTAGTTGCTGTTTCATCCTCTGTTAGTGAATTAAATTTTCTGCCTGCATTCTCCGGTGGTGAACTGGGAATAGTTCGAAAGTGCCCATCTCTCAAGGGAGTGAATTGTCTCCATGCCTTCAAGGGCTCAATTGATAAAAGCCCCGGGCTGCTAGTTCTTAGTCAAGCAGAGAAGATTGTTGGCATATCAGAGTTCTTGAATGAAGGAAGTTTTTCATTCCCTAAGCCGTTACCTGTTAAGGCTGATCCTATTCTTTCCAACTGTGCAGATATAAACGGTGATAAAGTTGATGAAGCTTTAATTATCGTTGAAGATCGATCAGATTTTGTATTGCAGGTATGGACCGTTAAAAACGGATTAGATTTTAATCTTACTCAGGAAATTGAGCTTGATGAATGGAACCGTGAACCATCAGGCATTGTACCCTGCTATTTAAACGATGACAATGCAATGGATTTGGTTTTGCTGACCTCTCGGGAATCAGCTTATTTATTACTTAATGACGGGAAGGGGAAATTGAAAGTAGTTGGGGGAGATTCAGTTTTTCGTAAAAGTTTTCTTATGGAAAAGAATCCATCACAAGTCGGGTTAGGAGACATAAATGAAGACGGTTCTCCAGAGCTATTGGTAGCAGGTGAGGGCATGATTCGGGCTTTGAAGTGGAAGAATGAGGATTTGTATGTCACCAAACAATTTAATGCCACTGATCCAAAAGCTGAATTAACATGTCCTCTATTTGTGGACCTTAATGGAGACCAGCAAAACGAACTTTTATATTTTTCCAATAATTACTGGGAAGGTTTACAACAAACCAAGAATAGAGAATTCCAAAAGGCCTATAAAATAGAAGATGAAAGCCTTACCCCTTTACAAGTGGGGATAAAAAAATCGAAAATTTCAAATAGCCTTTTATCTTTAGGCTCAAGTTCCATACAAATGATTACTCGGTCTGTGGTTGATAAAAGCTTGCAGATTAATATTCAATCTCGATACCTGACTGATTTACCAAAAGTTTTTCACACTGGTGTGGATTGGGGAGATTTTAATAATGATGGTTTGCCGGATTTAGTTTGTATGGATGGACGCAGTCATACCCTGGAATTTTTGAAATATTCTGACCAAAATAAATGGGACTCGGTCCTCCATTTTAAAGTATTTGAAGAAGACCTTCATTATCGAGGTAAAAAGGGTGGGGCACTAGAACCACGTGATGGTATCATTACTGATCTTAATGGAGACGGGTTAGATGACTTGGTGTTGTTAGTTCATGATCGATTTCTTTGCTATTATCAGGAAGCCTTTCCAGGAAAATGAAAATTCTCATTCTTGGAGATATTGTTGGGCGTCCTGGTCGAGCCTTTCTGAAGGCTCATCTTAGTAATTATAAATTAAAAAATGGAATTGATTGCGTAATAGCCAACGGAGAAAATGCGGCGGGTGGGGCAGGTATAACCGCTAAAACTGCTAAAGAAATTTTGGGGAGTGGGGTGGATGCTATTACTCTCGGTGATCATGTTTGGGACCAAATGAACTTTAACCGGGAAATTGATGACCTACAATATGTGTGCAGACCGGCAAACCTTCCTGTTTCAAATCCCGGTCGTGACCGGTTAATTATTGAAAAAGGCGGACTTAAAATCGGTATATTCACAGTTTTGGGCAGAACTTTTATGGGGCCAAAAGTAAGCTGTCCCTTCCAAACTGCTTCCAAGGTGGTTCAGGATTTGGTCGCACAGACAGATATTATTATCGCAGAAATTCATGCGGAAACAACTTCCGAAAAAGAGGCTATGGGATGGCACCTTGACGGCAATGTATCTATGGTCTTTGGCACCCATACCCATGTTCCCACTGCGGATGGGAGAATCTTAAAAGAGGGAACTGGATATCAGAGCGACCTTGGAATGACTGGGCCAAGGGAGTCAGTTTTAGGTAGGGACATTGATGCCTGCCTAGGCCGCTTTATTGATGGTATGCCAAGAAAATGCCCAGTTGCCACGGAGGATGTGGGCATGCAAGGTTGCATTGTAGACTTGGATGTAAAAAGTGGATTCCCTCACTCAATTAAAATAATTGACCACCGAGTATAGGCCAAAATATTAACTCACATTTATCCCGAAATCTTCGGACCTTAGTTATCCACGGGTGGAGCAAAGGGATCAGGTGGGTCGATTAAGTTACTTTTCTCAACTGTAGGAGTTTCTTCCTGTTTTTCGGATTCATTCGGTTCTAAAATTTGTTTTTCAACCGGATTATCAACGGCGGGCGGAATGAATTTGTCTAAGTTTTTATAAATAAGAAAAGCAACCACTCCCAAGGTCGATAAAAAAACAAGAATGGCAAAAGTAACCATTAATTTTCCGATCAAAGAGATACCCTCTTTTTGTTCAGGCTTTTCATTTTTAGCATGTGATGAGGAAGTAACACCCTGTTTTAATTTAGGTTGCTTTTTTTGAGCCTTAAATTGACTTTTGGAAGAAGGTGAATCAATCGGCTCTGCTTTTTTCCCAAGTTGACTCGTTGGAGATGTTAAAGGAGGGAGTGTCGCCTTATTCATTTGGGACCACTCAGGTATCTGCTTCAATGGAATCCAACCTGAAACTCCTTGGTGCCAGGAGAGATCATCAGGTTTGAATTCGCCCGTTCCAACCTTCTCGGTTGCCTGCTCTAAGGTCAGTGGACCATGGTCGACTCCATTTGAACTGACATATAAATTTAAAGGAGTAGGCATCGAAAGAATTACTTCTTTTTTTCGTAGGCTTTATGAAAAGAGAGAATAGCTTCCTTTAGAGCGGATGCATTTTTGGCATCCACGCTCTGCTTACATTTCATGGCTGCCACGATGACTGCATGCGCCTTGGTAAGCTTATCCTCATATTTTGAATCAGAGGATTTAATCCTTTGAGCCATAAAATAGTCTGCAATTGTATTTTGAACCGCTGACGCATGGGATTCCTTTGTCGCTACCCAACGAGCAAGTTGATTTTGGGATTGAGCATCTGTCGTTGCTGATAACTCAGTAATTAGCTTACTTGCTTTCTCAATTGTTGATTGATCCTCAAGCATTTGCTCAAAACGGTTTTGATCGCCGTAAATTCCACAGGGAACTTGGCAATGTCCAAATAAATTGCTTGTGCTAACGCTCGCAAAAACAAGCAGGCAGGATAGAAGAAAGTTTTTCATATGTTTTTTTGGTTAGTAAATTAAGTTCAGAATAAAGTCTCATAAAATCATTGGTAACCAATCTGCCAAGCAAAAGTGTTCACTTTGAAAAAAAAATCTCTATTTAATAATCTGTTATTTCAGTCTTTGAACTTGCGAAATACGGTTATTTTAGAGATAAGAAATATTCAACTATCTCAAAATAAATGAGTAGTAATTTATGCGGGAGTAGCTCAGCTGGATAGAGCATCGGTCTTC
>JABGWZ010000268.1 GCA_018675995.1 Opitutia bacterium
CTTTTATTTTTTAATCATCTAAATTTTATAATCTAACTTAAATGGGAAACTTAAAGAAAAAGCGTCGCTTAAAAATGAACAAGCATAAGCGTCGCAAACGCACACGTGCAAATAGGCACAAGAAGAAGGACTGGTAGTCCTCTTTTCGTATTGTATCACCGTGAATTTTTATACTTCATGGTTTGTTACTTTAGGTGTAATAAATAGTATTTATTAAATGCCTACACCTTACAGTTCAATTAATTCCCACTTATGGAATTCCTCTAGTTTTTCTACATCTGAGTATTTGCAAGTTTTCGAATGTTATCTTAACGATTTACTCGATAAATTAGATAACAATGTTAGCGATCTTGCTAAACAAGTTGTTTTAAATGGTGGAAAACGAATCAGGCCTGTTTTAGTTTTTCTTTGTGGTTCAAGAAATTCTGAATTTGCTGAAAACTTACTGAAAGCTTCTTCTGTAATAGAGTTAGTTCATGTTGCTACTTTAGTGCATGATGACATCCTTGATAATGCATCTATTAGAAGGGGGAATCCAACTCTACATTCACTACATACAAAGCACACTTCTATACTTCTTGGTGATGCATTGTTTAGTTTTGCATTAGAAATCGCAACAACCTTTCCTGATACAACAGTTTGCCGAATTGTCGCAAAAGCTACTCGAGAAACATGCTCTGGTGAAATTGATCAAAATTTATTTGTAAATGATTTCGAAATGTCACCAGATAAATATTATTCAATTATCAAAAATAAAACAGGTGCATTATTTAGTGCATCCTGTGCTATTGGTGCACATTTGAGCGGTGCCTCTTCTATCGTGATGGATTCAGTTTGCGGTTTCGGTAATTCTTTGGGTTTAAACTATCAAATTTATGACGATTTAGTTGATACTTTTGGGAATAAATCATCTTTTGACAAAACGCTTGGTACTGATTTTGCATCTGGGAAAGTAACATTGCCAATTATAAAATTACTTGAATCGCTTTCTGGCGAAGAAAAAAATTCTGTAGTCAACGATCTTTCGCAAAAATCAGAAAATGTTGATTTCTTGAATTATATTAGAGAATTATTTGGAAAAAATAATATTCATCATGCTTGCTTTGATGAGCTTGAGAAACAATTAGCTATTTCAAAATCAATTGCATCTAATATACCTGATACTTTTCTTTCCCAAAGTCTTTTAAACTTCATATCATCTTTTGATAGTAAAATTGATAGCTTATCTAAGAATTTATTCCCCAATTTACTTGCTTTAAATTAAATTAAGCATCACTATTTATGTGTGCAAAATGTAGGAATAAACAAGGAAGTTTCTCGTGTTTCCCAACCTCATTCGATTATTAATGACCCAGATAAGTTGGTATTTCTAGTTCGTGAGGCAAAAGAGGGCAGTCTTGAAGCTTTTGACAGTCTTACAATTATGTTTAGAGAGAGGTTGTATTCTGTAATTTATAACATGACATTCAATCATGATGATGCCGCAGATTTAACCCAAGATGCCTTCGTAAAAGCCTTTCGTTCGCTTTCTAAATTTAAGGAGAAATCTTCTTTTTTTACTTGGATATACAGAATTGGCGTAAATCTTACACTCACCTACCTCAAAAAGAGAAAAGCTAATAAGTTTTTTTCCTTTGATTATTTTTTGACTGAAGGGATACCCATCAGAGAATCTGAAAAGTTTTCATCCAAAGAATCCAATTCTGTTCGCACTACTTTGCTTAATGAATTACACGAAAAATTGAACGAAGCTTTAATCAGGTTGTCAGATAAGCATAGAACTATTGTTGTACTTTATGAAATTGATGGACTCAGTCACAGAGAAATTGCTTCAATTATGAAATGCACCGAAGGTACAGTTCGATCTCGCTTACATTATGCAAAACTACAATTACAGTCATTTCTATCCGATTACTTAAAGTAAGGAATTATCGTTATGGAATTACCCCCAAAAGGAAAACCAAACTTAAATGAATTGTTTGATTCTAAAAAATTAGATCATCCGGATAAAGAATTTTGGGAAAATTTCCAAGATGAGTTTAGATCAAGAGCACTGAGTTCAATGGTTCGAAGTAAAAATATATCTAATACATTTTTGAAATACAGCGTATCCTTTGCATTTTTATTCTTATGCTCGGCATCCTTTGTTTTCTTTTTGTTTGAACAGAATGAAAATACTATTATCGGATCTCCTACAACATATACTCAAATAGATAAAAATGAATTCCCGCAAGATACGGAGTCTTTAGTTGCATTGAATCTCATGAACGAAACTGAAGAATTGCGGTCGTTTAATTCATCAAATCTACCAATTAATGAATTTATTGATCAGGATTTATTTGTAGAAAATAGTTTTCTTATAACATCACTGGAAACTTCTTTCCATCATCGTGTTTTAGATTCCTCAATTAAAATAACAGATAACGAATTGAATCAGTTTAGTTTTTAATAATATGCATTTTTTGCTTTCTGCAAAAGTCATATCTTTTGTTTTCATATCCTCCTTTCTTTCCTTTTTCAGTTTCTCTGAACAGGAGTACCTATCTTTTCAGCTTAGGGTTCAGGAAATATTTAATAAATACAAGACTTCAATTGTTCGGGTAAAAGCAACAGGAGAAAATACTGTAGAGGGAAAAAAAACTCGTCTCCTTAAAATGGGCAGCGGGTTCTTTATCAGCAAAGATGGTCATATTCTTACAACTGGACTTTTACAAAACTCCCAAAGGGTATGGATAGAGCATGAGAAGGCATTTTTTTTAGCTGAACATTTGGGTACGGATTCTCAGTGTAATCTTAGTCTCTTAAAAACTATTGAATTACCTGATAATTTTAATTTTGTTTCTTTTGAAAGTTCAGAATCTTCTATCGGAGTGGGTTCTTTTCTCATTGGGTTGACTTGTGCTCTTGAATTTGAAACTGGCCCAACTTTTGGACTTATGCAAAGCTATGAGTCTTCATTCGGCAGAAATTTATTTCCTAGTAAGATGTTACGTTCTTCTCTCTCTTTGGGTCCTGGTGAAGTTGGGGGACCAGTTTTTGATCTTTACGGAAATTTTGTTGGAATTACTTATGCCGCACTTCCAGATATACAGTCATCTTTCATTTTAAATGCTCGTGCATGTTCTAAAATAAGGGACGGACTCTTGCTTTCAGGTAAAGTTGATTATGGATGGTTTGGCATTACCGTTTCCAGAAAACTTAATCAAGAAAATGGCTTCAATATCGAGATTAAATCAGTTATCTCTGAATCAAAGTTGCAGGAAGGAGATCTGATAATTAAGATTGGAAATAATGAGATTTTCAATAGGGGAGATATTGTGGATGCCACATTTTACGCGAGACCAGGTACTTTTGTGGAGTTTCTAGTGTTAAGAAATGGCAAAGAGTTGACTGTCCCTGTCCGAGTATCTCGTCGTCCACCGTCTGTTCCTAACAAAATATCTACTAAGAACACTAGCCTGAAAGCTCAAAGTTTTAACCCAAGTATAGAGTCTACCAAAAGCTTAGAATCTAAAAAGACAGAGTAATATTTAATTCTCGAAACCATATCAATTAATGGCAGCAAATGTGACTCATCAGGAACTCTTTCCCATATCAAACAATAATCATTCGATCCAATGGAGGAAAATAGATTGTGATGAAAATTTAATTTCATCCTGTCAATTTGAGGGTGAGTGCATCTTGAAGGTTGATACAAAGGCCTTAGAAATTTTATCTAAAGAGGCGTTCCACGATATATCTCACTTTTTACGATCCAGTCACTTGCAGCAATTACAAGCTATTCTTGAGGATTCAGATTCTTCTGCCAATGATCGATTTGTTGCTTTAGATTTATTGCGGAATGCTCAAATTGCTGCTGAGGGAGTTTTACCTATGTGCCAAGATACTGGAACGGCAATAGTAATTGGTAAGAAAGGCAGATGTGTATGGACTGATGGATCTGATCAGGATTTTATTGCCCGTGGAATAGAAAGTACTTACAGGACAGATAATTTGCGTTTTTCACAACTTGCACCGATTGGCATGTTTGATGAAAAAAACACTCGTTCGAACCTTCCGGCACAGATTGATTTGTATCATACAAATGGCGGTGATTATAAGTTTCTCTTCATAGCTAAGGGAGGTGGTTCAGCAAACAAAACATTTCTTCATCAAGGAACCCCATCGCTTTTGAAGGAAGAATTATTGTTAGAGTATCTTGATGAAAGAGTTGCTGCTTTGGGTACAGCAGCATGTCCTCCATACCATTTGGCAATTGTAATCGGAGGAACTTCTGCGGAATCTAATTTAAAAACAGTCAAACTTGCAAGTGCAAGATATCTAGATTGCTTACCTATTAGGGGAAGCGAAACGGGACATGCCATTAGGTGCCCTGAGATAGAAGAAAAACTCCTTAAGCTTACCCAAAAAAGAGGTATCGGTGCTCAGTTTGGTGGTAAATATTTTTGTTTGGATGTTCGCGTCATTCGGTTGCCACGTCATGGGGCAAGCCTTCCAATCGGTATCGGAGTTAGTTGTTCTGCTGATCGACAAGCTCACGGGAAAATTACTGAAAAAGGAATTTTTATTGAGCAACTTGAAGAAAATCCTTCCAAGTTTTTACCAGAGGTTGAAGAGGACACAGATGATGTAGTTGAGGTCGATTTAAGCATTGGAATGGATTCAATTCTTGAGGAGTTATCAAAACATCCGGTCAAGACTAGGCTTTCATTAACAGGTCCACTTATTGTAGCCCGCGATCTTGCTCACGGAAAACTTCGTGACCGATTGAATGCAGGGAAAGGTTTACCTGACTATTTTAAGCAATACCCGGTCTATTACGCGGGCCCAGCAAAAACTCCTGATGGATATGCTTCCGGTTCTTTCGGTCCCACAACAGCTGGCAGAATGGATGTTTTTGTTAGCAAATTTCAAGCTGAGGGTGCGTCAATGGTGATGCTGGCTAAGGGGAATCGTTCCAAAATGGTTGTTCAATCCTGTAAAAAACACGGAGGGTTTTATTTGGGCAGTATTGGTGGAGCGGCAGCAAGACTTGCCAAGAATTGTATTAAAAATGTCGAGACAATCGAATTTGATGAACTTGGTATGGAAGCAGTGCGAAAAATCGAGGTAGAAAATTTTCCGGCTTTTATTATTACTGACAACAAGGGCAACGATTTCTTTTTAGGCGATGATTGCGTTTGAGTTGGTTAGGCCTCCTCAATCAAGTAATGAAGAGCAAATAGATAGCCGTGATGATTCATCCCTGCCACAACTGCACTTGCAATCTCTGAAATTAAAGACTTTTTCCTGAATTCCTCTCTTGCATGAATATTAGATAAATGCACTTCAACCGTTTTGAGGTTTGAAGCTGAGACTGCATCGCGAAGGGCAACACTTGTGTGAGTCAGCCCGCCTGGGTTTAAAATTAGTCCATAATACTCTTCGTCCGACCATTGGTGAATCTTGTCTATCAGTGATCCTTCATGATTTGATTGAAAACAATTTACTTTACACCCCAAAGTTGAGGCTTTTTCTGTTACTTTATCTTCAATCTGTGAAAGAGTAACAGGTCCATAAATGTTTGGTTCTCGTTTTCCCAATCTATCTAAGTTGGGACCATTTAAAAGGCCAATTGATTTCATCTAATTATTAAAGAGATTCGATTTAATAACGGCAACTCTCTAAATCCTAAAGAGGGCAGGGTATTTCGATAAATTCATATGGAAGATTGAAATTTTTAGCAACCTGTTGAGCGAGTTTATCTACCCCAAATGTTTCCGTTGCATAGTGCCCGCAAATGTAAAGGTTGAGCTTGTTTTCTTGTGCATAATTAAAATGTTGTTGCTTAAGTTCACCTGTAATCAATGTGTCGACTCCTTCATCGATTAGTTTTTCAACCGCACTTTGGCCTGAACCTGACAAGATTGCTATCTTGGAAGGTTTTTCGATACCATATTCTATAGAATGAAATCCAGCAGGGAAAAGATTATCAAGTTTGTTCTTTAATTTAGATCTTGAGAGGTGATTTCTAGCAATCAAGCCAATATTAGTACTGTCAACAGGGAGAAAACCCCGAACAGGTTCCAACCCGAGTTTATTTGCGATTATAGCATTGTTACCAATTTCAGGGTGACAATCAAGTGGAAGGTGAGATCCATAAACCGCCAAGTCATTATCAATGCACAGTTTGATTTTATTAAAAGCTGCACCTACAATTGGAATTGGCGATGACCAAAATAAACCATGATGTGAAATTAAAAAGTTAATATTTTTTCCTACCGCTTTTTGAAAAGGAACAAGACCAGCATCAACGGATGCACCGATCTTAGAAACTATTCCAGAATTATCAACTTGAAGTCCATTAAAAGAACCTGAAAAATCCGATATAGTATTTTTTTTAGTCACCTCATCACAAAAATTTACAATCTCCAGCGTTTTAATCATGGAATAGCTTTGATTCTTTTTAATGAATTTCTCAATAGAAATGATTTCGGATTAAAAGTTTTTTACGTTGCATCAAACTAATATGATGATATATTGAAAACATTTATAGCAGGGTGGAGCAGTCTGGTAGCTCGTCAGGCTCATAACCTGAAGGTCGCAGGTTCAAATCCTGCCCCTGCTCCCAATTCAATAACTTACAGTCTACCAAAAAGAAA
>JABGWZ010000209.1 GCA_018675995.1 Opitutia bacterium
CACTGGAGCCACCGAGTTGATAAAAGTACTTACCGTCCGCAGATACTTGTGCACCAGTCGGGTCTTTTGTGGGAATATAGTCAGCTGTGTCGTAGGCAAGTTTACCTCCATAGTTAAGACTGCCGGATGTGGTGTTGCGATCGAACCAAGCAATGGAGTAATCTGTTTTAGCGCTGACATAGAGGTTCTCTTCATTGGGTGAAAGACTTAAATAATATGCACCCTTTATTCCGGACACTCCATTAATGCCATCGGTGATTGATGAGATGTAAGTTAAGTTTCCTGTTGATGAATCTCTTGAAAAGCAAAGTGTTGCATTGGCTTCAGGAGAACTGACATAGAGAAAATCCCCAGAAGATGTAAGCAAGAGGTTTTCGGGAGAAAGTAAGTTGTTTATTCCATTTGATCCATTTTGCACATAACCAGAAAAAGAGAGGTCACCATTTGTTGTATTACGATCAAACCAAGAAACTGCGTTGTCGTCTCGCCCGACTAAATAAATATGTTTCCCATCAGACGAAATATCTATGCTGACTGGAAAGTTTAATCCGGAAACACCATTAGTGCCATTTTTTAGAAATCCGTTAAAAGTGATTTCACCAGTTGTTGTATTTCGGTCGACCCAGGTGACTGCATCCTCTTCACGACCGGCGATGTAAATATTTTTTCCGTCGGGCGATATAACAAGCGCCTGTGCACCATTCAGACCATCCATTCCATTCTGATTGTCTTTTAGGAAAGACCTGAATGTTAATGCTCCAGTGGTTACATTCCGATCATACCAACTAATCCCATCATCAGCTGCTGCAACTGCGTATACATCATTCCCGTCTGGACTAATTGCCACATCCCTTGCACCACGTAGACCATCAACACCGTTTTCTCCATCCTTCACATACCCAAGGAAGGTTACCGCACCGGTGGTTGCATTTCTCTCATGCCAAGTGATTGCCCGGTCATTAATAGCAGTTATGTAAATGTGTTTCCCATCTGGAGAAATCGTCATTCGGTTAGCCGAATTAAGCCCGTCCACTCCATTTTCCCCGTCTTTAACATAACCGCCATGACTGGGTTTTCCCTCTCTTTGCCAGAGATAGCTAATTGTTCCCATTCCGTCCTGATCAGTCAAATTATTTGATACCGTAAGTGTCTGACCCACTTGTGCTGTGCCACTCAAAGTTACTGTACCATTCACCCAGTCATTCGCATCGGTTAATGTGACAGTGAAATTTCCCTCACTTGTGGCATTATACTCATCCTTGACCTGTACCCGGATGGAATAAGAGGAGGCATTGGATTCGTAATCAAAAGTTGTGGCGGCTTTGAGTGTTGGAGTGAGTGTTGGAACATTTTCCTTATAAGCATGTTCGCTTGTTAGTAGGGACGATGTATTCCATTTATGGGCAAGATATCCTTCGAGCATGCGAATTTTTTCATCCTGTAATCTCTCTGCAAAAATAAAGACTTCATAGATTTCGCCGGCAAAACCAATACTGTTGTGACCTAGAGCAAGGTAACTATTGGATGGATTTACCACCAGGTCCGAAGAATCAGGATCACCGCTAAATGTAATGGTTTTTGACACTCCGTTGAGGAAAAACTCGCTTTGGTCATAGCCAGCCCATTTTGCTCTTCTCCAAGCTCCGACGCTTGGGGAGCTAAAATTGTAGGAACCTGACGTATTTTTCCATACTCCATTTGAGTCTTGAATTGTAATTGCACCGTCTTCTTCCATATGAATTCGATTGGGGCCAGGGTTAGCAATTACAACCATTCTTTTTCCTGATGAATCACCCTTGGCTGCCAAAATTACGGTAAATGCAGGATTTCCAGCAAATTCTGGAGGTGTACTTCCTGTCCAAGGTTGGGTGACCAACCATTTACCATTTGCAAAGGTTACACCACCAGAAGAGTTGGCGATTGGACGCCCACCGCTATTGTAATCCTCAAAATTATTATTCTTGCCGCTTTTATCCTCCCAAAGGTCAACGAACCCCGAACCATCTTTTCGAATCGAAGATGAGTCATTACCGTCAAGCCAAACAAGCAGACTTGGTGTAGTATCAAGATTCAAATGGTTGAGCGTAAATAAGGAGTTATGACTATCCCCAACACCAGAAATAAGTGAGTAGGTGAGGGTAGCATTTGCATCCGGATCTGAGGCATTAAAATCACCAACAATCGAACCAACGGGTTGGTTTTCAGCAATGGTTAGTGGTGCAGTTGAGTTAAGATCCGTGGGTGGTAGAGAAACTTGGCGAAGGGCTAGGCGGAAGCCAATTACATCATAGCGTCGATCAGGTGGGTAATCTCCACGTCTTGCTGATCGTAAATCAATACCTTGATAGCTCCATGTTCCTCCTCTTTGCACACGGCGAGAACCGTTAGCAGGACCTTTAGGATCAAATTGGCTTAACAAATTTATAGCATTCTTTATCCTATCATTTATTTGTTCAACATTTAAAACAGATAATCCATCAGAACGAACCTTGTAAATAAACTTAGACATAAACTTAGTTCTGAGTTTGGTTCCTATGTGGATTCCAGCTTTCAAGTAATCATCAAGCTCAACTAGTAATTGCTTTTCTTCCATAGAGTATTTGGCAAAATTATCTATTTATAAAACTTTTTATTTA
>JABGWZ010000198.1 GCA_018675995.1 Opitutia bacterium
ACGCCTTTCAGCCAAACACTCTGCGTGGAAGAAAACCCTTGCTCCTCTGGGTAAGATTCCAAAACTCGAAAAGTCCGACGATCGTATCGGAACGGGTCACGGTTGGTCTTACGCTCAAAAGTAGTATTTCATACCTAGTAATTAACTTAGCTGAGGTTATTATACTTTTACTAGAACTCGTTTTCAGTCTCCTACAAATTGACCTGAAGGAGATTTGATAAAATCAGAATTAAGTGGGCAATAAGCTCTCCAACCACCATCATCAATACACCCTATCACACGAATATTTTCGTTGGGCTTATCATCCCAAAATGCTTCGACTTCAATTTGATACCATTGACCACTTGGTCCATGATGTTCATTTGGAACAGGTTCACAGTCAATCATCCTGACAAGTTCTGAGTATGGCTTAGCTCTATACTGATCTAGTTCAGAAGTTATGATTTTCTTTGCTTCGTCCTTATTCAATTCTTATTGAGAAACAACCAAACGAGGGGCAGTAAAGCCACGCTCTCTCGCATTCTTAAGTTCTTTCTGTAACTCAGCCACCTTTTCGGGGAATTTTTTCGCCAGATTATTTCGCTGACTAATATCCTTGGCGTAATGGTAAAGCTCGACCGAGTCATCATCATCCACGGGATAATTCCGTTTTTCCTCCCACGGCTTTCTCCGTCCGGAATGATATCCTGACTTCTCAGCGATCAAATTCCATTCGCCAACACGGATCGCCCAGGCATCCGCTCTTGTATTGTGGACATGGACGGATCGCGGATTAGCTTTTTTTCCCTTCAGCAAAGGCAACAGATCATGAGAATCTTCCGCGGCATCATCTGGTAGTTCATACCCGAGTGAAGAAGCAATTGTACCCATGAAATCAATTTGGGAAACCAACTTGCCACAGGTTCTTCCGGCCTTGGTCACTCCCGGCCACTTAATTATAAAGGGCACATGATGCCCCCCTTCGTAAATATCCCTTTTTAATCCACGAAACGGCTCAGCTGACCAGTGGTCAAAAGTTTCGTCACGCTTATATGCGTAACCCTCAGGACCATTATCCGCGGTAAAAATGACGATTGTATTATCTGCCTGCCCACTCTGTTTAAGCGCCTTGAGAATTCGGCCACAAGCATCATCGGTCTCATAAACAAAATCCCCATAAGGCCCCGCACCTGACTTACCATCGAACTCGTCATTTGGAATGATTGGTGCATGGGGCGAAGGAAAAGCAAAATAAAGGAAAAATGGTTTATCATCGTTTGCCTGCTTCTTAACATACTCCACCGCCTTTTGAGTGGTGGTGGGAATATTCTCATAGGGATCCCAACCCGAAAACATCGGACCCGAACGGCATTCCCAGCCCCCCTCCTTAATTTTCTTCCATTTGGATGTGTCCATCATGGTGTCGGGGACATCAACCACCTTATCGTTTTCTATCCAGCAATAGGGAGGGAAATTAATCACAGTATCACCAAAGTAGTAATCAAAACCATGAGCCAAGGGACCATCGGGAATCGACTTGGACCAGTCGAAGGCATCCGGGCCGAATCCGGACTTCTTGCCTTGCCTAATGGGTTTAGCTCCCGGCTTTTTTATCGCATCCCAATTCCAGCCAAGGTGCCACTTACCAATCGCTGCGGTGTTGTATCCACATTCTTTCAACATCTCGGGCAGGGTAAGCCTTTCTGTATCGAAAGCGGAATCCCCAAAGGCATTAACGATTCCGTGGAACTTGCGCCAATGATGCCTCCCAGTTAGCAAAGCATAGCGACTAGGTGTACAGATTCCCGAAGAAGAATGCCCATCAGTAAAAATCATTCCCTCCTTCGCTAATTTTTCTAAGTGAGGTGTGGGGATTTTTGATTTTGGATTCAGTATTTTGAGATCGCCATAGCCAAGATCATCCGCGTACAAAATTAATATGTTCGGTTTTTTATTTTTCGAACACAACAACCCAAATACTGAAAAGACTAATCCGCAGATAAATATGAAACTTTTTTTATGCATAATGGGTTATTAAACTCATCCAATGATTGGTAAAACCTATTTTTATCTCTTTTGTAATAAATTATATCTTGGAAACATTATTATTTTATGAAATCAGTCCTTTCATTTACCATATATCTCTTATTTTGTAGCGGCACTTTAAAAGCTACCGATAAGGAACAACCCAACATCCTATTCATCTTCACCGATGATCACGCTTTAAACGCCATCTCTGCCTATGGCGGACCCTTGTCCAAGATTGCTCCCACTCCTCATCTCGATCGAATTGCAAAGGAAGGCATGATGTTTAATCACTGCCTAGTTACCAATTCAATATGTGCTCCT
>JABGWZ010000293.1 GCA_018675995.1 Opitutia bacterium
CTTTACTGATAATCAACTTCCACCTGGTAGATATGAAGAGAGTGATTGGGTTGTTATGGAAGTTGACGAGAGTGATGGGAGTATTGATTCCTTTTCTCCGGAGATTACCATAGCATTAAATTGTGAGTGGGACCATGTTGATTTGTATGACTCAACAGAAGCAATGGGTAAGACTTTTCAAGCCTTGTTTCGAAGAACAGTTAAAACTATTATTACACCCGGACATTCCGAACTTGCTGAATGGGCTAGGGTTGAAAAAAATAAGGAGTTATCATTTTTCCACTGTAATAAAGAACTTTCTAGGTACGAGGAAAACAATATTTCTGCTGTTTGTTGTGCCGGGCTATCAATGGGAATTAACTTTAATGAAATAAGCTTTTTAAAATTCCCTGGTGTGTCTCGAAGGAATTCTGTTTTGTATGAGAGTGCAAGTCGAACTGTTGTTGAGGATTATGCACATCATCCAACTGAGATTAATGCTTTTTTGAGTAGTCGAAGGGAATTACTTCCTGAACATGCGTTACAAGTAGTTTTCCAACCGCATAGGTTTTCTAGGACTTTGGCTTTGGCAAAAAAGTTTGCGGAAGAATTATCTCAGGCTGATGACATATATTTGTTGCCCACCTATGCAGCATTCGAAAAATTTAGTGTAGGTGGATCCGTTGAGAGTTTAATTGGATACCTTCCACCTAGGTTAAGGAAGCGAGCAAATATATATTCCGATTTCAGGTCTCTTTGTAATTCATTAACCAATTCTTCAAGTAATTCCATTAAAGACCAAGTCTTGTTTGTTGGTGCGGGAGACTTGGAAAAGTGGGCACATGCATTCGCATCTTGGGAAATGGCGAAAGGAAAAAAACTCGAAGCATTTCGGAATTATTTAAATGGTAAACTTTCGAGAAACACCAATTTGATCGAAAATGAACCATTAGGTGTAAAAACCACAATTGGAGTGGGGGGTAGTGCAAAATTTTATGCTGAACCAGCCACTACTGAGGATTTAAGGTCACTCGTAGATGCAACTATATTGTTTGGAGTAGAACGAGCAATGATAGGTCGTGGTTCAAATTTGATTGTACCAGATGAAGGCTTTGGAGGCTTGGTTATTCGATTAAAGGGTAAGTTTTGGAAAGAAATTACAAAAAGATCTGATAATACGATTATTGTAGGTGCCGGAGCTCGGCTAAAAGAAATTTGTGGGTTTGCTTGCTCTAATGAAATGCAGGGATTTGAGTTTCTTGAAGGAATTCCAGGAACTTTGGGCGGAGCGTTAAGAATGAATGCTGGTGCTATGGGGTGGGAAACCTTTGATGTAGTGGAGTGGGTCTCTTTTCTGATGCCAGATGGAAAAGTGAAAGAGATCCCAGGTACGGATTTAAATGTAGGATATAGATATTGTCGTGAAGCTTATGATGGGATAGCATTGAGGGCTTTGCTTAAGTCGGATGGAAAGTCGAGCCATCGTGCTATTAGAAACGCAATTGAAAAGTTAGCAAAACGTAGACGAATTTCACAACCTGCCGAAGCTAGTGCCGGTTGTATTTTCCGTAATCCTGAAGATATTTCAGCTGGATTACTTATCGAGCAAGCAGGACTAAAGGGTAATAGGGAAGGGGGCGCCATTATTTCAAAAAAACATGCAAATTTCATCCTTAATCAAGGCGGTGCGACTGCAGGCGAGGTTATTTCCTTAATCCAAAGAGTTAGGGACAGAGTACGCGAGTCAAATGGTCTTGTTCTCGAACCAGAAGTGACATTGATGGGGAAATCATGGAATGAATATTTATCATAATTAAGAAATGAAAAACATGCCAAGTATAACAATCCTTACCGGAGGAGTTGGACCAGAGAGAGAAATTTCCCTTTTGACTGGTAAGGCTCTTTTGCAATCACTTAAAAACTTTTTTGATGTTTCAATAAAGGAACTAAAGGATGAGACTTTGCCCAATTTAAAAAACCTTGAAAACACCGTCGTTTTTCCTGCGATTCACGGTACTTTTGGGGAGGATGGTAGGTTGCAGGAAATGCTCGAAAATATAGGCCTTAATTATGCCGGAAGCGATTCTGATTCCAGTCGCTTGTGTATGAATAAATATGAGTCAAAAAGAGTAGTTTATTCAAGTGGAGTACGAATTGCTCGTGATCTTAAATTTAATCGACCACAAAAACTTGATGTAAATGAGGTTCTTGGAGCAATTGGTCCCAATGCTATTATTAAACCTGTAGACCAAGGAAGCAGTGTCGGACTTCATGTAATAAAAGGAGAGAATGAATTACTCTCGACTCTGAATAAATTAGAGGATGGTGATTGGATGATTGAAAAGAGAATTTTTGGCCGTGAATTAACAGTTGGTATTCTAGACGATAGCCCAATGGGCGTGGTTGAAGTTATCCCTAAGGGAGGATTGTATGATTATGAAAGAAAGTATTCTTCAGGTGAAACAGAGTACAGGTATCCTGCTGTTCTGGATTGTCAGATTGAAAATGAAGTAAAAGCATTTGCAATTGATGCTTTTAGAGCATGCGGTTGTAGGGACTTTGGACGAGTTGATTTTATTCTTAACGAAGATGGGAAAGTATATTTTTTGGAGATCAACACGATTCCAGGCTTAACAAAAACAAGCCTTCTCCCCAAAAGTGCTTCCTGTTGTGGATATAGTTTTGAAAAATTAACAAAGAAATTAATCCAACCCGCACTTTCAAGACTAGCTCAATCTAGCTTGTTGATTGCATAGGAAAAAACATGATAAAAAAAACCAAAAGAAAAAGTAATTCATCTGCTGGCACATGGCATAAACTTGCACCTAAATCTTCTAGGAGGCCAGCATCGATGGCAGCCCTTAAGAAAAGAGCAATAAGTATTTCGAAGTTCTTTGCCTTGGTTATTATTTTAGGAATAATTGGCTTGGGTGTTTGGTTCTTTTCTTCCAATCAAAATAATTATTCTGGTCCGATTGATTTAACTGGTCCGGCAGTTCCTGTATCAAAATTGGTATTTATTTCTGACGGAGTTTTGCATCGGAATTGGTTTCAAAATTGGTTTGGTCCATTTCGAAATCGTAGTTTGATGGATTTTGATATTGTTGAATTACAAAACGAATTAACTAAAGAGCCTCAGATTTCTTTTGTCCGAGTAAGCCGTATTTTTCCTGCAACTTTAAAAATTGAGATTCAGGAAAAAAAACCGATTCTTAGGTTATGCCTTCGCTCTAAAACTAGTGGAGAAAAAACTTGGTTGGTGTCAAAAGATGGAAATATGTATAAAGGTGCTTGTTATAGAAAATCCAGTCTTTCACATCTTCCTTATTTAGATTTAGAACCGTCACTTCTTAAATTTAAATCAAACAAGAAGAGTTATGAAAAATTGGAGGGGATACCAGCAGTTGCTCCATTACTCGAAATTGCTAGGAAAGAGTATCCAGGATTCTATCAAGATTGGCAGGTTTTGAGTTATCACAGACCCTATGATGATGACCCCGGAGCATATGTTAAGATAAACTCAAAAAAGATTAAGGAACTTCGTTTTTCTCCTTCAGATTATGAGAACCAACTTCGTAGGTTAAAGTTCTTACTTACAGATCAAAAGTTCAAAAGTAACTCCAATTTTGAATCTATTGATCTTTCCCATGACCGTTCGGTATTCGCTAAACTTGGTCAGTCTTGAATATAGGGTTGTATTGATCAGAAATTACAGAATGCAAAAATATGAGTAAAATAATAGGAGCTGTAGAAATTGGCACTTCAAAAGCTAAGGCTTTAATCGGAGAAGTTTCCCCGTCAGGGAGCGTGCATGTGGTGGGAATGGCAACTCGTTTAAACGAGGGGATGAGAAAAGGCGAGATCGTTGATTTTCGCAAAGCTGCAGATGCAGTTCATTCTGCTTTGGCTGATGCAGAGAAAATGTCTGGTACAACAGTTGACGAAGTTTACTTAGCACAAACAGGGTCATACTTAAAAGGAAGAATGTTACGTGGTTCAGCATCGGTTTCATCGTCCGATAACCGCGTTAGTGCTTCAGATTTGCAAAGAGCTTCAGAAGAGGCAAAAAGGCGACAACCAGACAATGGACGTACATATGTTCATCATATTCGAACTCCTATTTTGTTAGATGGCAGAATTGTTCAAGACCCTGTTGGTATGATAGGTTCAAAAATTGATCTTGGGTATTGGTCTATTGATGGAGATGATCAGGCAATAAAGCAGGCACTCCATGTCATAAGTAATTACAGTCTTGATGTTAAAGATTTAATCCTATCCTCGATTGCATCGTCTACAATGATGGCTGGGCCTGATTTGCGAAGAGCGGGCACCTTGGTCATTGATATGGGTGCTGGAGTTACTGACTTTGCGTTGTATCGCCAAGGCTTCGTTGCTTACACAGGAGTCATACCAGTTGGAGGCGATCATTTGACTGGAGATTTAAGTATGGGCTTACGAATATTGGAACCATATGCAGAAAAACTAAAAATTGAACATGGAAAAGCAACCTTTGACCCTATGGAAGAAGGGGATGATGTTTGGATTATTGGAAATAAAACAATTGGCGATCGTGCAATTCCAAGAAAAGCGATTACTGATGTAATCCATGTAAGAATAGTCGAACTGTTTGAGATCATTTGCAAGGAGCTCGAAGGATTATTGGATCCGGACGAATTAAAGGGAGGAGTTTTATTAACCGGTGGTGCATCTCTTTTACCTGGAGTTGAGCAAGTCGCATCTAAAATTCTCGGCCTTTCAGTTCGCAGAGCTAGTTTTCCATCTGGAATTGCAAGCGAGCTTGCTCAGCCAGAAAATGCTACTGTGTTAGGCTTGTTGCATTATGGGTTAGAGGATCATAGCTTACCTGGAAAGAAAAAAGATGATGCTGATGTTGGATTCCTTAGCAAATTCCGAAAAATGGTTGGTCTTTGTGCCCAAGATTGAAAAATATAAACCAAACAACGATTTTACAACTATGAGCCAAGAGAGTCTATTTCCAAAAGAAACAAGTTTTTCACTCCCCAATGATCTATCCGGAATTAGGGCAAAAGTTATTGGGGTAGGTGGAGCTGGAATATCCTTAGTGGATGGTCTTAGGTTTGATAATTTTGAAAGTGTCGAAAACTTAGCCGTTGATGTAGACAACCGAGCTCTTTCAGACTCGATTGCAGGTGAAAAATTATCTTTTGGCCGCAGACATACCAGAGGGATGGGAACGGGTGGCGAGCACACTGTTGCCCAAAAGGCGATGGAGGAGGAAAAGGATGTAATTCGTAAGAAACTCGATGGCGTCGATATAGTTTTTTTATTAGCAGGATTAGGTGGTGGTACTGGCGGTGGAGCAACACCGGTGATTGCTCGACTTGCAAGGGATGCTGGTGCAATTGTTTTTGCTTTCGTTCCACTTCCCTTTAGTTGGGAGAAAGGCCGTCACAAGATGGCAGAGGGGCGCCTATCAGAGTTAAGGAAAATTGCTAATGCGGTTGTTCCGCTACCTAATGATTCATTACTACAAATGGGTGGAAATGATGCAACAGCATTGGAATGTTTCGCCGAGGCAGGACGATATGTCAGTAAAGGTATTTCAGCAATTTGCTCAATGGTTTTTTGTCGGGGTATGATTGATGTTGATTTTGTCCATATTAGCAAAGCCTTTAACCGAAGGGCTGGGCGAACTCTTTTTGGATATGGACAAGGAGATGGAAAAGACGCGTTGAGGCAGGCAGTTCGGGAACTTCTGATTTGTCCTATGCTACACCTTCCCAATGTTTCTAAAGCGGCTGATGTTTTGTTAATTCAAATTACAGGCGGAACCGGTATGGGTATGGCCGCGCTTCAACAGGTATCAACCGAGATAAGAGAAGAATTTAACGCTGGTGAACATGTTGTATTTGGTGCTCATGTTGATGAAAATATGGGCGATAGAGTCCAGATAACAGTTCTTGGTGCCACTGATCTTGAAGCAGGTACAAAAGTAGTTGATGTGGCTCCGATCGCAAGTGATATAATTTCGGTTATTCCCAAAAGTAAGGTTGCTCATCCATCAAAGCTCAAGCAAAAAAAGGGGAACCCCATTACCAATGAGAACGGTAAAAAACACAGTTCAAAAAATAACTATAAATTAGATCAAAATACTTTCTCATTTATGGATGCAGAAAATCAAAGAGGAATATTCGGAGATTTGCCTTCAAGAAATATTTATGCAGGAGAAGACTTGGATGTTCCATCCTATTTGAGAAGAGGTGTTAAAATAGGAATTTAATTGGAACTCTAAATTTGATTTAGTACTTTTAAAAGTTATTCTTTAATAAATATAATTTTGAATGTTTGACCTATTGATAGTCCTTCTTTTTGATACTTGAAATGCTAAATGTATTGAAAATCCATATTTTATCAATTTGCTCAGTTTGCATATTGGAAGGTCAGGGGGTGCATTTATTACTTTCTGAGGTTGGTGATGGAGCTTACACAAAAACTGAAAAAAAAAGTGAAGTTGATCTAGGTCATGCAAGTTTTCTTCCTCTTAATGAAAAGATATATGTTCGCCCAAAGTCCGGAATTGAAACATTAGTTGCTGGATTCCAATTCCGCTTTGGATTTGGCACTGAGTTTATATTGAACAAAGGATCTATTCGACTCCTAAAAGGATCAATTTTGATTCAGTCTAGAAAGTTAAATAACAAAGTTTTTATTAAGTATTCTAAGCAAGAAATTGGCATTTCAGGTGTAGGTACATGTATGGTCGAAGTTACCGAAAATAAAAATCTGAAGATTGTTGGAGTTTTGGGTAGGATGCTCCTTGGTACAAAAGATGATGTCATTTTAAGTGATTTGCTTGCTGGAGATTTGATTCAATTGAGTGAAAATGATCAAAGTTTTGGAAACAAAAAAAACATAAATTTAACTCGAGTTGTTCAAACTTCCTTCCTTATTTCTGCTTTTACCAACAGCAAGAGCTTCCAAAGCTCAATTGAATCAATGGCTTTAGCTCAAAATTATTCAGTTCCAAAAGAAAATTCAATAGAAATTGAAAACCCCAAGCCTAAAGAAAAAGGTAACAATTCTGATCTAGAAGAATCTAGCAATTTTCCTTCGAAAATCATTGGTTATTCAACTCAGTCCTATGATGTCCCGTCTATCGACCCATTAACCGAATTACTTGGTAGGCAACCTACTAGGTCAGCGCCGGGTTTAGTCAAAAAACAGCTCCGGAAATCAATCTTAAATCGTTTACCTGGAAATCTTTTGAGATCTCGAAAGTAACAAAAATCTTTTATGAATTCTATTTCTCCAATCATCTTAGCATCCTCTGGAAGCGATGATTATCTGTACGGTTTATTTTTTCTGATTGTTGCCCTTATTATAGGAGCTGCAACCAGGCATTTTCTAAATCGTATTCCTCTACCATTTACGGTTTTACTTCTTCTTATTGGTCTCGGGATGGGAGGTTTGAATAGGGCATACGGTCCACATGGCGGACAGTCCCAAAATTCTGATGTTATAA
>JABGWZ010000089.1 GCA_018675995.1 Opitutia bacterium
TACGACCTCAGTAAAGATATCGGAGAGCACAAAGACCTTTCCAAACAGCACAGGAATGTGGTCAAGGAGCTGGGCACACTCTTCAATAAATGGCGATCGTCCATGCATCCCACTGTTGAATAGGGAGAAATCGGCAAGGACGGTAAAGTGTACGGGGTCTATTTCATGAATATTAAACGCAAATAAACTAGAAAAATATATGAAAAAATTAATGAGACTAAGAATATTATCCGTTTTGGTGGCTATAGTAAGTTCTTATGGAACGAATGTCAGTGCCGCTGAATGGACCACGATCTTTAACGGCAAAGACATCAAGGGCTGGGAGAAGAAGGGCGGCGAAGCCGACTACAGGGTCGAGGACGGCTGCATAGTCGGAACCACCAAACCGAAGACTCCCAATACGTTTTTGTGTCCGCCAAAAAAATATGGCAACTTTGAACTTATTTTTGAAGTGAAGTGTGATCCGGCTCTCAATTCAGGCGTACAAATACGTTCGATTTCCAGCACCGATGAATTTCCGGCCGGACTTTCTGAAGCAGATGTAATGAAGGCCAAGGGTAAAACCGATGGGAAATCGCTTATTGGGCCACAGGTTGAAATCGCCGCAAACGGCAATGCCGCTGGTGTCTGGTTTGAAGGTGTCGGCGGCTGGCTGCTGGCTCCCAAAAAGGAAATTGCGAACAAGTCCTACAAGAAGGAGGGCTGGAATATCTATCGCGTTCTCGCTAAAGGCGAACACATCCGCGTGTGGATCAACGGAACAAAAATTTCTGATGGTAACGATACCCGGACACATTTTGCAACCGGTCGTTTAGGTTTCCAGGTTCATGGAGTTGGTAATAAAACTGAACCCCTTTCGGTTCGTTGGAAAAAAATTAGGATTCGTGAATTTCAGTAGGCGAGTCTTAATGTAGAGAATGAACTGTAGGGGAATATAAATATACCGAGCGTAAAAAGAATTGGTCACTCATGAATAGAAGTGCACAGTCCTTTCACCGTTCATTTTAGCTGAAGCTGATGACCTTCTAGACACTTTTTTTATGACCGCGAACGACGCAATCGAATTCCTTGCCGACCACAACGAGAACTACTCTACTCATTTCAATTTAATTTAATTTAATAACACCCAAATGAGTTGAAATTTCTCTTTTACTGATTTAAATTAAACCTATGAAAATGAAATCTATATTACTTTCTTCATTGTTAGTCGCATTAACCTCATCTTTTTTATTGGCAAATGAAGACAAGGAGGAGGCTCGTCCTGAAGTAAGATTGGCCGCGGCGAAAGAAACTTTGTTGGAGTCGTCCAAAATTTCGCTCGTGTATGTGAAAGGACTGGTTTGCCCTTCCTGTGCAATCGGAATTCGTAAAAATCTTTCGAAGATGAAGGGTGTGGATAAAAAAAGATTTAAGGATGGGATTGATATGAACCCTGAAACCCAACTAGTATCAATTGCCCTCAAGGACGGTGCAAAATTGAACAGCAAAGATTTAATTGAACGAGTAGTGGACGCCGGTTATGTTGCTGTTGAAGAATACAGATTACATGAAAGTCATTTGGACGCTCTTCAATTTAAGCAAGACGCAACAATCGAAGTAGTTCATCATACCCACAAGTAGATCCTGCTAAATTGAGTAAGATTTATTCTTTTTTTGGAAGCATCTTAATTTGCTTCTCTCCTGTTTTTATAGCACAGGCAGACGATCCGATAATGAATATGATGCCCCGCTGGTCTGGGGGGTGGGGATATCAAGTCCATTACGAATATATTAACGAGACCGACCTGCTGATGGGAAGCAATAAGGTTTACCCAGGCTTTTCAGAAGAGATCAATGTCATGCACCTGGAAGGTGTATACACATGGAAAAAAGAAATTCGTATAACTGCCAAACTTCCCTATGTGCTAGATGCAGAACGTGAAATGCCGGATGGTTCGGGCGGGAAACTAATCCAGAAGGACAGTGGGTGGGGCGATCTGAATATTGCACTGCCTCTCAAAAAATATTTCAATCTCGATGGGAAAAGTGGTTCATGGACTTTCAAACCCATGGTACGAATTCCTCTTGCCGAAAAAGATGAATATGATTTTTACTACAAGGAATTTGGGGTGGGCTTAGGACTTGGGCACGAGTTTGAAACTTCTAATTACTACTTTGGCATAGGGACAGCTTGGTGGATTTTCGATGGGAATCGCCCAGCTGAGCTGCATTCCTCGCTTGATGTCGGTTATAATTTTGAGACTAAAAATTCCAACGGCTCAATCTTCTGGGAAACGGATTTTCACTTCGAGGATGACGAGTCCAAAACCATGTCATCCGGCCCGGCCTTTTACTTCAACCACAATGATACCATCCATTCAAGAATCGAATGGAAGCACGACTTTATCGACCACCAGGGAGTTTTAGACCACGGCAACGGCAATCATTTTAAGGTCGGGATCGGTTGGGTATTTTAGCCTTTTTTAAACATTGCTTTAGAGCAGAAGTTTTGGCTTTTGCTGTGGTATCATTTATTTTAAGAACTTCGATTCAAACTTAGGCATATCGAATAATTCATACCTGATTTAGTTGTATGTTTATCAAGA
>JABGWZ010000087.1 GCA_018675995.1 Opitutia bacterium
AACTGCTTAACTAATACTGATTCAAATTGATCACTAACAGCTGCGACCTTTTGGTTGTGTGTAGTATTCTTAGAATGGGCCATCTCCATGAGCATGGATGAATCCATTCCAACATACTGGTTACCTAAATCTTGCGTTTCCATAATTAGTTTATGATTAGCTCAGCTTGGAGTGCTCCAGCATTTTTAATGGATTGTAAAATGGATGTCATTTCACGAGTAGTTAAACCCAGTTTATTCAATGCAGAGGCTAGTTCATTTACAGTAGATGCACCCGGAGGATCTAATTCGTCAAGTGACTCGAACCTACCTACCTCTTCGATTAAATCAGCATTCTCACCTTGAAGGATTGTGGTTGCACCTTGCGAAAACGGCAAAGGCTGACTCACACCGGTAGTTGGATTAAGGAAAATTGTAACGTTGCTGCTACTAACGGCCACAGGAGAAATCCTGACGCTTTCGGTCGCCACGATAGTTCCAGTGCGTTCATTTATAATAACTCGAGCAGGTACATCGGGTTTAACATCAATTCCACCAATGACTGCTAAAAAATTAGTTGTCTGACCACGAAAATCAACAGGAACTTGAATATTCACGACTCCGGCATCAATTGCCATTGAAGTACCGAGGTAAAATTTGTTAATCGCATCGGCAATTTTGACTGCAGTCAATGAATCTGGGGATCTCAAAATGAGTTCAATTTCGTTACCACCGCTCAGAATATTGCTCTCGATCTCTCTTTCTACCGATCCACCATTACTCACAATTCCAACAGTGGGATGGTTCACTTGTACATTAGCACCTCCCCCTCCCCCAGCGGATAATCCACCAATAGAAACTGCTCCCTGTGCCACGGTGTAAACTTTACCATCTGCGCCATACAATGGAGTCTGCAGCAAAATCCCCCCCTGGAGGGAGTCCGCGTTTCCAATCGAAGATACCGTGACATCCATTCGGGATCCCTCCTTCGCAAAAGGGCCTATATCTGCTGTGACCATAACAGCGGCAATATTTCTAGACTTATCGGCCTTGTCTGCACGTATACCCAAAGTCTCAAGTGCATTCAAAATTCCTAACTCAGTATATTCGATTCGAGAGTCTCCCTGTCCAGCTAAACCCGTGACTATACCATATCCATAAAGTTGGTTGCTTCGACTGCCTCGGACATCCGTTAAGTCTTTAATCCGAGCACCATAAACTGAGAGGGTTGCAAGAAAGAACAAGCATCCATATACGAAGTTTTGCAATGTTTTTAGATTCATCAAACTAAAAAGGATTTATTACTGAAGCTATTTTTTGATACCAACTCTCTTTCTGTGCATCATTTAAACTTCCTTTTGAAACAAATTCAATTTGAGCGTCCGCGATATACTGAGAAGAAACAATATTTCGATACCTCAAGCCTTCTCTAAAGCCAGCACCTATATCCTCTTGCCTCACCATACCTTTTAACACGGCATAATAGCTTTCACCGGAGAAGGTGACCATGCGAGCTCCCTCTAGAACAAGAACTCCATTGGGTAATACATCAATTACTACAACACTAACTCGACCCTTCAAATTTTGAGTGTTAGCTATTGACCCACCTCCCTTATTACTACTTTTCGATTCAATTTCAGTCCCAGGAAGGCCACCGTTGTGTGTTCCCATTTTGCTGTTGGCAAACAGAAACTGCTTTACTGCATTTTCAACTTGAGACTGTCGATTTCTGACAGAATTTTGTGAAGCAGCCAAGGAGGAACTTTCCCCCACATCGATTGTAATTAAATCACCTACCGAGAACGAACGCTTATCACCATAAAGTCCGCGTTGGTTGTTGTTACTTTTCATCCAAAGGGAGACACCAGATAATTGACTTCCTAATAGAAATAAAAAGCAGAGATTAAGAAAATTTTTCATAGTTTATAAGTGAACCTTTACGCTATTTTCATTAAGAACTTTAGCCTGAAATTTCTTATCAGAAGAAAGATTCCTTATTGTTACATTGCCTCCTGCAACTCCGTTTTCAAGAGCCATGCCTTTCATAGTGACATAAATACCATTACCGGATGCAAACACATCAACAATTTGTCCTTTTTTGACGAGAGTAATTTTAGATAGAAAATTCCATTTGATTGGGGTATTCGATTTAATAGTAGAAGCGAGTTGATAACCATTGAGATTCGAGTTGGCTGGAACCGTACCAGCATGTTGTTTCAAAATGTCAACTAATTTGGATTCGAATTGGGTTGAATCTAGTCGAACGCCTCGGGTAAGGGGAGTTTTCGAAAACAATACATCGATAAAATGACCTATCCTTAACGGTTCGGCAAAATCACCTACCAATTTGCCACTGTCCCAAATACTAAAACGAGCAAATATGCTCGAAGATAGCGTATCGGGGGAACAATCTGAAATTTTAATTAAATAATTTGGACTTACTTTTACAGAATTCCATTCGCGTGAAAGATAAGCCTTAATCACTCCTGTAGTTTGAAAGCGATGTGCAATACTCTCTCCTAACCTTTTCTCTAAAGTTTCTCGGTCAAGCAAAATTATAGAAGATTTAGAAACAATTGCAGATTCGTACGAATGGGAATTACTAACTGTTGGGGAAATAAATGCTGCTGATTTTGTAAAAGTTTTTGTCTGGCTACTAACTTTTGGAAAGTCAATAGATTCGATAAAACGACTCACATCAGCCGTAAGCTGGTAAGCCATGAGAAATAAAAAGATGAACAAAGGCCTCATTAATTATCTCTTCAACTGATTCACCCTTGAAAGCATATCGTCAGATGTTTGGATTGACTTAGAGTTTATCTCGTAAGCCCTTTGGGCGATAATCATGTTCACCATCTCCTCCACAACATTGACATTGGACATTTCTAAATAACCTTGTTGTAACACTCCAAAGCCATTTTCTCCAGGGGCTCCGATTTCAGGGGCTCCGCTAGCTTCAGTTTCAATAAATAGGTTACCTCCGGTAGCTTTGAGACCAGCAGAGTTAGGAAAACGAACCAATTCTAATTGTCCAATAATTTGAGTACCATCAGCTGTTTCAACTGAGACCTCACCAGTTGGCGAAACGAAAACATTTGTTACTTCTGGATCAATCTGCAGTCCGGCGGCCAAAGGTAGTGCATCGGCGGTTGTTAATTGACCATCAGGACCTATTTTGAAAGCACCATCTCTTGTGTATGCTTCCGTACCATCCGCTTTTTCAACTTGAAAAAAGCCAGTACCATCTATGGCAATATCCATTTTTTCACCACTCTGAGTAAGCTGGCCTTGAGTGAAAATTTTGGCTGTAGAAACTACTTTTGTTCCATTTCCCATTTCTACACCGGTTGGAACCACATTACCCGCACCGGTCTGACCACCAGATTGTCTAGGATTTTGGTACAACAAATCTTGAAACTCAATTTTGTTTTTCTTATATCCAGTAGTGTTAACATTGGCGATGTTGTTGGAAATCACATTTAAATTCATTTGTTGTGCCTGCATTCCTGTAGCACCCGAGTATAATGATAAGTTCATAAAATATTGATTAGTGTAAAATTAACTGGTTTGCCCTAAAGTTCCGATTGCCTTCCCTATATTTTGATCAAATGTTTGAATCATTTTTTGATTAGCTTCGTGTGCCCGTGACACCTCGATAAGTCCAATCATTTCTTGGATTGCCGAGACATTGCTTGATTCTAGATATCCCTGCATCACAGTAAAATTGGCAGGATCTGAGACTTCAGGGACCGTTTCAGCATCTTTGGCTACAAAACCTCCTCCAACCTTTTGTAAGTCTAAAAGTGGATTTTCGAAGGTAAAGATTCCTACTTTTCCAATATTTTGGTTACCTTGAAAAACTTGGCCCTCTTTATCTATAGTTAGAGCACCACCACCCGGAATGGTCTGAATATTGGCACCGCCATCATCCGAAAACTGGTGTCCCATACTGTTCACCATTACACCCTGAGAATCTACATAAAATTGACCATCTCGAGTGTATACAGAATCACCATTCT
>JABGWZ010000123.1 GCA_018675995.1 Opitutia bacterium
CACAGGATCGCCTTTTAAGGATAGTACCAACTAATGCTGATACAAAAAGAAATAGTAAGGGCAGCCAAAACGCGAATGTGTCCATAAGTTGACCATAATTTGTTAATTGTGGAGCGAAAGACGAGATAATTTTCAATTATATCTTGCAACTACACCAAGCAATTGTTTGCATATAAAAAAATTGCCCTTGTTTTGAAAAGTTACCCTACCATTAGATTTCTTTTATTTTTCTCGTCCTTGCTGTATCTTCTAGGTTGTGCTGAAGATGATCCCAAGCTTGATAGCTCTCCTCAACCTAATAAGCAGGAAGCGGTTCAAAAAGTTGAAATTTCTGAGAATCCAATAACTTTAGATTTCCCAACGGTGTACATTGAGGAATTAGACCAGTCTCAAGAATTTTTTAAAGAACAGCATGAAACTAGTTTTAGCTTCGTGAATAAGAAAAATTGGTTTAGCTACACTTCCGAAAAAAAAGGTGTCCTTACTAAAGTTCTTTTATTCGGCAAGCCAAACTACAAGCCTTCTGACCATTATGGTGATTCAATGCATGGTTTTATTCGAAAAGGGAACCCTGATAAAGGCCCCAAACTGGGGGAATGGAGTCTATCCAGGGATGACATTATCAATCAAATTATGGCTCAGGGTTTAAGCGAGCGTGAGGCAGGTTGGATCACGATCAGAATGCGTGGCGAAATCCCTCAGGAAGTCGGGCAGACTTACTTTTTTGTATGTGATAAGATAACGGGTGAAAAACCTTGGTTTGGTGCTTTTGCTTTCGGAGAGGGAAATCCATATAAACCAGGTCGTTTTTGGCTTCAAAAAGATCATGACCTCGTTTTCCGCACATATATTGGAAAAACTCCTGAACAAGTCGCACTCGAACAAAAGAATATTACAAATGCAAAGGAACTTGCGTTAGATGTTAAGGAAAGTCCTACTACTAACTTTAAGACAAACCTTAGTTCAAAGCCGATTTCTCAGACTCCAAAACCCCAAATTCAATTTAACCAAACTAACCAAATTCCTAAGCCACAAACCCCGGAAGAAATGTCCACAGGTTTAGGCAGTCCCTCAGAAAAAACTGAAGAATTAAACTTTATCCAGGCTCAAGAAAGAAATTCTCCCATTGAACAAAATAATACGAATCAAAAAAATAGTCTCTTTAATCGGTTATTCAAAAAAGAATAGTTTGGTTCCTACAAAAGAAGATTGCAGGCTATACTAAGCAATTTGATAATGGTACCAAGGGGCGGACTTGAACCGCCGACCTCCGCGTTATGAGTGCGGCGCTCTAACCAGCTGAGCTACCCTGGCGAATATCGATTAATTTACGGAAATCTTTGAAATCGTCAATGATAAGGTTTGAGTAGGCAGGATTTATTATATTTATTGTTTGTAAATTCCACTTTCAGAAATATTCCTAATTCATTTTTTAATATCGTGACCTCTAAACATGCTTCCATTCTAATTATTGATGATGATGCTGAGATTAGATATTCTTTGGATCGTGTGCTCACTACTATGGGTCACCGCACTATATCTGCCGACTCAGGTGAACAGGGTATAGAAACTGCAAAAAAAGAAAATGTAGACCTGATCTTTTTAGACAACCGGATGGATGGAATTTCAGGAATCGAAACACTACAGCATCTTCGCAGCTCAGCGCCTCATTCCATGGTCATATTAATGACTGCTTATGGAACGACTCAAACTGCAATTGAAGCGATGAAGCACGGTGCATTTGATTATGTACTCAAACCATTTGACCTACAAAAACTAAAAGAACTTGTCGAGCGTGCGTTGAAAGCTGGAATCGATTCCGTCAGTTCTGAGGATACATACGAACAAATTCTTAATACATCGGACTATGCTGAAGGAATAGTTGGTAGTGGAGAAAAAATGCAACAAGTCCTAAAGAAAGTCGGTCAGGTTGCCGCTTCTGAAGCTACTGTAATGGTAACTGGGGAGAGTGGGACCGGAAAAGAACTCATTGCTCGTTGCATCCATCGCCATAGTTATCGGGCAGATGCGCCTTTTCATGCGGTTAATTGTGCGGCAATTCCAGAAAACCTAATTGAAAGTGAATTATTCGGGCATGAAAAAGGCTCTTTTACTGGTGCCACAGATGCCAAAGCAGGTCAGTTTGAGCTTTGCCACAAAGGTACTCTTTTTTTAGACGAAATCGGAGATATGGGTTTAACTACACAGACTAAGATTTTGCGAGCCATTCAGGAAGGTGAAATCCAGCGAGTGGGGGCAGTAAAAGTTAAAAAAATTGATGTTCGCCTTATAGCTGCGACACATAAAAATCTCGAAGAGATGGTGCAGGAAAAAGAATTCAGGGAAGATTTGTACTACAGATTAAATGTTGTTCGTATAGAAACCCCTCCCCTTCGTGAACGATTAGAGGATATCCCCGAACTCATCGACTTTATGCTCCAAAGGCTGAATAAAAATCATTCCACCGGCACCACAGAAATCTCACGCGAAGCCATGGAATTATTGAATCAATATAATTGGCCTGGAAATGTCAGAGAACTTGAAAATGTTCTTCACTCTGCTTCAGTTCTTTCGAAAGGGAAAAGAATTTTAACCAAAGACCTTCCTGAGAATATTCTGGAAAAACCTTCTACCTTGTCCACCAAGAAAAAATCAGAAGATTCTAACATACGCACAAATAAAATTAACAGTGTAGATGATCGAGCAGAGAAAAAAATAGATTTGAATAATAGCTATTCTGTCCAACATGAGGAATTGCCCAAATTTGGAGAGATTACCCAAAAAGATGATAACCCTGCTGCTCCCAGCTCGATATCTGCTAATGAGGCTTATGACATTGCCTACGCGAACGCTCGTACATCTACTAATACTAACTTATTGGAAATTGTAGAAAAAGAAATGATCCAAAGATCTTTAAAAGAATGTGGTGGTAACCAAGTAAAATCATCCGCTATGCTCGGGATTACAAGAGCAACTTTGCGAAAACGAATAGATGCACATAGCATAAGGTATTGATTTCACCGTAAACTTGTCCAATCTAGATTTCTATTACCCTATGAATTTTATAATAACCAAACCTCACATTAGTTCCTAACTTTATGTTACAAGAAAGAATCGTTATTACTGGCATAGGTCTGACCAGCCCATTAGGCAATGATTTGGAAAGTTTTCGCTCCAAACTTCTCAAAGGAGAAAGTGGTGTCACTACATTCCCAGTTCGAAATATGGGAGACCTACCAGCAGGAGTCTGTAATTTTGAACAAACCAAGTATCAGAAAAGGAAAGAAGTAAGAGTCGGTACTCGTGCAGGTGGAATAGGAATCTATTGCGCACATGAAGCCATCAAAAACGCGGGGCTTTCATTAGAAGAAATTGATCCCTCGAAAGTAGGCGTATATCTAGGCATTACCGAACACGGAAATGTTGAGACGGAAACTGAGGTTTGCCAATTATTTGACCACTATGATGAGGAAGTAAAGTATTGGAGTCACCACCATAACCCAAGAACAGTAGCCAATAACCCTGCAGGTGAAATCACTGTAAACCTTGGATTAACAGGCCCTCATTACACAGTGGGTGCTGCATGTGCTGCTGGTAATGCAGGAATCATACAGGGTGTTCAAATGTTAAGTTTAGGAGAATGTGATCAGGCACTCGCTGGAGGAGTAAGCGAAAGTATTCGTGCATATGGAATTTTTGCCGGTTTCAAAAGCCAGGGAGCACTAGCAATTCACGATGATCCGACCAAAGCAAGTCGTCCATTTGACCGCGGAAGAAATGGAATTGTAGTTAGTGAGGGGGGATGTATTTATGTACTTGAAAGACTGAAAGATGCAAAAGCGAGAGGGGCTAACATCATTGCTGAAATTTTGGGTTACCGAATAAATTCGGACGGAACAGATTATGTTCTACCCAACCCGGAAAGGCAGGAGCAATGCATTCGCCAAGCATTAGATAGAGCTGAAATAAACGCTTCAATGGTCGATTTAGTCAGTTCACATGCAACCTCCACACCTCAGGGAGATGAACAGGAATGCAAAGCGTTGCGTAATGTGTTTGGAGAAGATACCGATACATTAATAAACAATACCAAAAGTTTTATTGGCCATTCCATGGGAGCCGCGGGTGCAATTGAATTGGCTGGTAATATACCTTCCTTTAAAGATGGCGTGGCTCATGCAACAATAAATGTTGATGACCTTGACCCATCCTGTCATCTTTCAGGATTAGTCGCCAATGAACCCCAAGAAAAGCAAAATGGAATCAATATCATATTGAATAATTCTTTCGGAATGCTTGGAATCAATTCAGTTCTTATCTTGAAAAAATTTGATGGGTAGTTTATTACGAATAAATAATTTCATATGAACAAGGAAAAAATCAAACAAATCGTCCTCGATATTATTGCAGAAATCGCTCCTGATGAAGACTTAAGCGATGTTAAACCTGAGGTGCGCTTACGTGACCAATTGGATTTGGACTCAATGGATTTCCTTGATATCGTGATGGAACTTCGTAAACAGCACGGAATTGATGTGCCGGAAGCTGAGTACAGGGAGTTGGAATCTTTGGAAAGTTGTGGTAATTATCTTCTTCCCAAATTTGAAGCTGGTGCTGCTGCTTAGCAATTAAGCAACCACTTTATCTTTCCTTCGCAGGCTCTTACCATTCTGCACCAAAAAAATCACTTCGAAGTAGCCATAATTGGTGCTGGGCTTTCTGGGCTTTCCGCCGCCCTAAGGTTGGCGATGTTTGGAAAAAAAGTAATTATTTTAGAAAAACATTATGTGGTTGGTGGGCTAAATAGTTTTTTCGCTCGAAAGGGCCGAAAATTCGATGTTGGTCTTCATGCAGTGACCAACTTCCCATCCCCGTCGTCTGGGAAAACCTCACCTCTTTTACGGGCTTGTAGGCAACTGCGAATCCCTTTCGATAGTTTAAATTTATATCCTCAAAGTTCTTCAAGAATTAGCTTTGGAAGTACGAATATTCGCTTTAATAACAATTTTGATTTTTTCCTTACTGAAATTGAATCAAACTTCCCTAAGCAAAAAGATCAATTTCAGGTTTTACTCAAGATGATGGAGGATTTTGATGCTTATTCAGTGGAAGTTCCAAATATTTCAACCCGGGAAATTTTGAAGGATATTTTTTCAGAACCGCTTCTCGGGGAAATGCTCCTTTGTCCAACCTGCTATTACGGATCAGCTCAGGAAGATGATATTGATTTTGCTACATTTGTCATGCTTTTCGATGCAATCTTTAAGCAGGGGCTTGCTCGCCCCAACTTAGGTATTCGTGCCTTATTAGATCCGTTAGTTAAAAAGATTGATGAATTGGGAATCACTAGGTTAATGAATTCTGGAGTTAAAAGCATTAATTCCGATAACCACCTAGCAAAAGAGATAATAATGGAAAATGGAGATATTTTTACAGCAGATCAAATCATATCTACCTGTGGTTTTGTAGAAACAGAAGAACTACTTAATTCTTCAAAGACAAATCCTGTAGAATCCGAAGGGGGGAAATTTTCTGTAATTGAAAATATTTCAGTTTTTAAAGGAATTCCTTCAGATTTTGGATGGGATGAAACGATTGTGTTTTTCAATGACTCCGAAAAGTTTCGTTATGAGGAACCAAAAGAAAATATCGATTTGCAATCTGGAGTTATTTGCCTCCCCGAAAATTACCAAGATCCTCAAAATAAAGATAAAGAAGAGGCAAGGCTTAGAATCACAAATCCGGCTAATTTTTCAAAATGGTTCTCACTGAAAGAAGATAAATACATTGAAGAGAAAAAAAATTGCGAGACAAGAATGCTTGATAAAGCACTTTCATACCTACCGAATGGTCGCCAGCAAAAAGACAGCCTTCTCAATGCGACCATCATGACAGATACCTTTACCCCAAGAACAATCAGAAAGTATACTAACCACAACAACGGTGCACTCTATGGATCTCCACGCAAGAGTCGCACAGGCTCAACTAATCTGAAAAACTTATTTTTAGCCGGAACGGACC
>JABGWZ010000228.1 GCA_018675995.1 Opitutia bacterium
TACCAAAAATATCAACCATCTGCCCCATCGCCTGCTCAGCCTCAGCCTCTTTTCCACGCAGGATTAACTGGGGTACCCAGCCTTGCATACATCCGGTAAACCCAATCAACCCCTCAGCATATTCAGCCAAGGTTTCCAAATCCGTCCGTGGACGGTAGTAAAATCCATCGACATGGGCATCAGAGACAACCTTTGATAGATTTTGGTAACCCTGATAATTCTTTGCCAGCATACCGATGTGATATGACTTATGCTTATCTCTTCCAGGCTTCTCATCATTCTTATGATCAGTCACCAAATATCCCTCACATCCGATTATTGGTTTTATTCCGTGCTTCTCCGCCTGTTTTATAAAAGAGATCGTCCCAAACAGGTTTCCATGGTCAGTCAGAGCCATGGCAGACTGGCCCAGCTCCTGGGCTCTGCTCATTAACCGGTCCATTCGGCAGCACCCGTCCAACAGGCTGAAATCCGAATGCACATGCAAATGCACGAAATCATTATCTTTAGTCGACATGTAATCTAAATTATTCCTGATCTATGCATCGCCAAAGAAACAGAAGGTTTCAAGGCAATCTTGCGCACATTTATAAACACTTACTTTTTATTGGGATTGAAAGGGGGAAACATCCAAGTGCTTTTTTATCGCTTTTCGGCATAGTGAAATTGCCCAGATGATCAACGGAAAAACCAAAAATCCAAGTAACGGAAAGTCATCCTGAAACAGAACAAAATCATAAGCCCCATGCAGAACAATTGCATAAAACAAACCTTTTAAACTTTTTTCGGTACGGGCGGCACCCTGGTAGTATTTGGATAGCCCAATATAGTACCCCATGATTACCCCAAAAGCTGCATGCATAGGAACAGCAGTAAACATTCGCATAATTGCCACTGCTAATCCACCCTCCATTACATAAAAAATATTTTCAAATGCGGCAAAGCCCAGGCTTGCCATTACCGCATACACAATTCCGTCAAAAGGCTCGTTAAAGCAGGGTTTTCGAAAGGCATAGAACACGACCACCAAGTACTTCAATATTTCCTCACCCAAACCGACCACAAAGAACGCCATAAAAAAAGAAATGAGAAACCCGTTATCTTCTTGGTCTAGATCAAAACCAAATATTTCAAATACTCCCGAATTCCAAATACCCGCCGGGAAACAAATTAATATACCAAAAATAAAGCACATCACCAGCACATCAACCGGTTCTTTTTCATGCGTATCTTTCCAATAAATATAAAGGGCAATGGCCAATGCTGGAGCAAGTGCCATTAAGATGTAAATTAAAGTCATCTTTTATTTACTCAGCTTATTTATGGAAATGATCTTCAACCTGCGAAACTCAACTTCTGAGCCTTCAGCCTGGATTGATAGCTTGCCCTTTTGTGCCGTGCAGCCATGCCCATGATTTACCAGTTCATCATTTACCCATACCTTCACTTCATCCCTCAGGCATTCAATTTTCATACGATTCCATTTCCCAACCGGATTTTCCGAGCCATCGGTTAAATTAAGAATACGTCGGGCTTTCCCTTCAGTTATTCCCCATTTTTCCTTCGCCCCCCTCCTCTTTACCATATTAGGAACCTCAATATTTTCCACTATGCACCAAAAATCTCCCGCATGGGTATGGTTCATCTGCACCTCAATTGATTTTGGATACATTTTATAAAGATTTCTCAGTTTTGAAGCATGGACCAGTATTCCACAATTTCCTGGTTTACCCGCAAAACGATACTCCGCAATCAATCGATAATTCTGATATTCCCTATCCGTTAATAAATGCCCGGATGGTTTCCCCAGACTGACAAGCATACCATCACGAACTGTAAATGGTTTTTCCATACCCGGCTTTTTATCATGTGCGGGAACATCCATAGTCCACCCGAATAAATCCTTTCCATTAAACAGCGGTTGTATTTTAGGCTTTGCCCAAGTGGAAGTGAAAAGATAAAAAGATGAAATAAATAAGATATAATGTGAGTTCATATTTGTATATTTTAATCTATCAGAAAAGTTTCTTACCTCTCTGCCAACTAGAATCAAATGAGTAGCAAAGAAAGCAAAATTGTAAAATACTTATGGGCTTCTCATTCGGGATGACAAGAGTGTCAAACGGGACTTATTTAACGGGTAGAAAGATAGATGAATTGTAAATCTATGGGTAAAACAGAGGGATTATTTTGCCATTCGAAACATTCCTTCTAACAAGCTGCTCGATGAAAATACTTTCGGCAAAGAAGGCGCCAGGCGATAATAATAAATGCAGTTAGAGGGATACCAAAAATCATTCCCAGGATACCACCCAGTGCTGTCCCCCAGAAGAAGATTGAAACAATCACCACTACAGGATGCAAACCCGTTTGCTGTCCCATAATTTTAGGTGTCAGGTAATAACTCTCAATTAACTGGACAACCACAAAGGATATCCCGCACCCAATCAGTACATTCCATTCTCCGCTCTCCGCTATACCACCGGGTTGTAAATAGGAAACAAGTAGAGCGGTGACAATGCCCACGATCGATCCAAGGTAGGGTACAATATTAAGCAGTCCAAAAAGGAGTCCCAGAGTAATACCAAATTTCAAACCGCTAATGCTAAAGCCAATTGCATACCCAACTCCCATTAACAAGCCGATTAATAGCTGTCCACGGAAAAAACTGACAAGTATGCTTACAAACTCACGAATCAAAAAAACAACATCTTCTTTAACTGATTCGGAAAGGAAACTGATTTCTTTTTCCAATTCATCAATCAAATTTCGGTTGGAGCTTAGAAAGTAAAAGAGATATATCGGAATTACTGCGAGATAAGTCATTTTTGCAAAAAAATCAAGTAATCCCGTCCATGCAGATTTAATGACTGCTGCAGATTTTTCTGCAATCTCTTCACCTTGCTTTTCCATTGCTTCCATAGCTCGATTATGTATTTCCGTACCCTTTCGCTCCAGGTACTTAATTTGTTCAGATTTTCTCTCATTCAAAAAGAAAGCAGAACGCTCATCAGGGTCTAATGCACGAAAAGTTTCCCTTTGCTCAACATCAAGAGTGTCATATACAGCCTGTTGATCATCAGGCAGTATAACTATGGGCGTATTTTCTTCTCCTATGATTTCTTTCCAATAATCTTTAAACGCGACTACGTGTCCAGATATGGACTCCCATGTCTCGGGTGGTAACGAAACCTTGGCTTTCTCTTCAAGTTTATCTGGCCAATCAGCTGCTGTACCAAGAAATTCCTTGGTCTGATGTATAACTTTCCCGCCTAACAACCAAGTTGCCGAGCCAGCTGAAATGATAACCAATGCGTAAAGTAGGAGGATGGAAGACAACCTACCCAATTTAACGCGCTCCTCGAAAAAGGAAACAATAGGTCTCAACAGAATAGCTAACATACCAGACACTGCGAGCGACCATATGACTCCGCCAAAAAGATCGAATGCCCTGTTTAGTATTAGGATGACCACTGTAAATAAGCATCCCAAAATTAATGCACCTCCAAAGCAAGCAACGAACCCAAGAAATTTCCGTTGCTTAATTGTCAGAATATTTGAGTTGCTTGAACTATCTTTCATTAATCTATCCCTTTTGTTTTCTTGCTTGAGCCCTAATCGAAAGATAAACATTCATTGATTATTGTCGAGTTCGTTGTAGACTAGATTAATAACCCTGTCACTTTTTTAACTCTTTTTATGAAGCTAAATAACTACCAGTTTATTCTTATTTCTTTGACATTTATTCATACTTTTTTGTTGGCTGAATCAAAAGTATCCTCATCTCTCCCACTTGCACAAGCAGTAGAAAATGTTTACCCGGCAATTGTTAGGATAGAAGTTGTTTCAGAACAGGGTTCTGGTGGACGAATGATGAAATCTCGATCAACTGGTAGCGGAGTTATTGTATCAAAAGACGGCCAAGTTGTAACTAACCACCATGTTGCAGGTAAAGCTACTAGGATTACATGCAGATTGCACGACGGTGAGGAAGTACTAGCCGATTTACTTGGTGCTGATCCGATGACAGACCTTGCCGTGCTAATCCTTAGAATGAAGGATCGGGCACCCGATAGTAGGCCATTAACGATAGCCAATTTTGGAAACTCGGACCAAGTGGAAATAGGAGATGTTTGTTTTGCAATGGGAAGCCCTGCCGGATTATCCCAATCAGTAACCCGGGGAATTATTTCCAATGTCGCTTTAATCTCTCCCAACTCCGGATCATTTAGACTGGATGGAGAGAATGTGGGGGAATTAGTGCGCTGGTTGGGGCATGATGCAATCATTTTCCCTGGAAATAGTGGTGGACCGCTTGTAGATGAAAAAGGATTTATTATTGGAATTAATGAAGTTGGAATTGGTAGTCTGGGTGGTGCAATTCCTTCAAACCTGGCACGCTCAGTGTCCAAAGAATTGGCAGAAAATGGATTTATTTCCCGTTGCTGGACAGGTTTGGAATGTCAACCTGTTCTCGATCCCAACCAGAATGGTCTATTAGTAGCTGGTATAATTGGGGGTTCACCTGCAAATGATGCCGGTTTCAAACCCGGGGATATTATTAAAATGTACGACGGTAAAAAAGTATCGGCACGGATTGCTGAGGATCTTCCTATTTTCAACCAATTATCCTATGGTATGAAGGTTGGAAAAAAAGTTAAAATTAACGGACTACGGAATAGCAAAAAAATATCATGGGTATTGACCACTGCAAAACGCGAATCAGCATTTGCAAAAGAGAGAGAATTAAAAAGTTGGGCTATTACGATTCGTGATTTTACCCTAATGTCTTCACTCGAAGCCCGGCGTTCCACAAAAGAAGGCGCCCAAATTCACTCGGTGGGAAGAGGTGGTCCATCTAACAGTGCAAAGCCTAGCCTGGTCCGTGGTGATATAATAACTAAAATAAACGGAGAAGCTGTAAGGGATATAAAAGACCTGATTCGCTTATCCAAAAAAATTACCGAAGGAAAAAAAGAACCGGTTTCAACTTTGGTCACCTTTGAGCGGGATATGGCCAAATTACTTACAGTGGTAAAAATTGGACCAGAGGCCGAAGAAAATCGACCGGTCCAAGCATGGAAGCCTTGGTTGGGAGTTTCAACACAAGTATTGACCCGAGAACTTTCGGAAGCTCTCAAAATGCCGAAGGCAACAAGGGGCGTGCGAATTGCACAAGTTTATCCAAGAACACCTGCCCAAAAAGCAGGTATGCTTGCAGGCGATATTTTGTTCAGGATTGATGGACAGATTATTCAGGCTTATCGAACTGAAGATGCGGAAGTTTTTGGAAATATGATCAAGGAATACAAACCTGGTTCACTTGCTCTGTTTTCAGGCATGCGCGAAGGAAAAAAGCTTGATCTGAATGTGACTCTGGAAAAACGCCCGGATCCTTCCAATGAACTACCAGATTATGAAGAGGAGACTTTCGAATTTACGGTTCGCGAATTATCATTTGGTGATCGAGTCAGCAAACGACTGAAGGAAAAAGAACCCGGCTTGATTGTGGAAAATGTTGAACCCGCAGGATGGGCTTCCCTCGCGGGTCTAAGGCAGGGTGATCTAGTGCTCCAAATCAATGGAGAGAGTATGAGTGAAGTAGAATTATTTGAAAAGAAAATGGATCAATGGATTATAGAAAAAGAGAAACGAATTATTTTCTTTGTTAAAAGAGGAATCCATACCCTTTTCCTTGAGCTTGAACCTGATTGGGATAACACCTAGAAATCCCAAACCCGAAGTACTTCAAATATGAAAAAAATAATACTTTTTACCCTGGCTCTTTGTTGGGGAGCTTCATTTCAAGCAATTGCTAAAAAACCGGAATCACTTTGGAGAAATCTTCTAAAGGAAAATGCAAACTGCGTAACCTGGGTATCCGTTACCGTAAAACTTGAAATAAGTGCGGGTGGACGAAGCCTCCCCCCACAGGAACAAAAACTCGAGGCTCTTGGTACCATCATCGCAAAAGATGGATTAACCGTACTTTCTCTCAATACAGTTGATCCGACAGCTAATATTCTTTCCAGGCTTCGTTCCCCGGGAGCATCGGTTAATGTCAATTACACCGAAGTGATGCTGCTCATGCAGGACGGGACCGAAGTCCCCGCAAAACTTCTTTTAAAGGATAGTGACCTTGATCTTGCTTATGTATTACCGATTAAGGAAAGAAAGGATGAATACAAAGATGCTGTATTTTCAAAAGTTCCTAATTCTGTCGAAGGAAATACGCCCCTCATCCTAGACGAAGTTGTATCCATAGGTAAACTGAGACAAACTCTTTATCGACAATCCACCCTACGCAGAGGCTGGGTTAATGCAGTGATAGAAAAACCAAGAAAATATTTTGTGATAGAAAACACTGGTCCTGGAACACCAGTTTTTGATCGAAGTGGAAAATGGTTAGGAGTGGTGGTTTATAAAATGATTAGCGGTCGTCCTTCCGAAATTGTGACCCTGCCCGCAAGTGATGTATTAGAAATCGCAGAACAGGTCCGAACACGGCTCAAGTAATATTTCCATTGCGAAAAATACCACAACTTTATTATTGTATAGATTATCAACTGTTGTGCACATCAATAAAAATTATATTTGTTTAATTCTTAGCTTAATTGGCATTTGCTCTTTTTTTATCGGGTGTGCTGATAAAGATCTTCACCCTGATGATGTTGAATATAGAATTGATGATAATGGCACTGAACTTCTTTTTCAGATTGGAAGAGAGTATCCCTTTGCATATGGGGACAGAGCTTTCATAGTCGATCATTATGAAAATGGAAAATTAAAGTTTAAAATTGGGTTTCAGAATGGAAAAAAAGACGGAAATTTCACTTTTTGGCAAAAAAACGGACTACGCAAACTCACAGGTGAATTCAACCAAGGTAAAAGAAATGGCCTGTTTACAGCGTATGGTAAAATTGGTGAGTTAGTTTACCAAAAAAAATATTCAAACGGAGAATTAGATGGGATTTTTAAACTTTATTTCCCATGTTCAAACGGAGAAGTTTCTCGATATTACGACGAACTAAAAAAGAAAAAAAGTGAAAACGATGGAATTTTTAAAAAACTAATTTCCTGGGCTAAAGGAGATCTAGATCCTGATCAATTACCTGTCACTGACAACCTTCGGTTAGATGCAAGTTTTTCAGATGGAAAACCAGATGGCCCATATCAAATTTTTTATCATCCGAAAGGTAGCGAAAATAAACTCGATAATCTTTTAAAAGAACAAGGGAATTATAAAGACGGAAAGCTACTCGAAGACCAGGTTCATTATTATCCTCGCACTTCGGCCATAACTGTTATTCTGCCTGACAACAAAAGGCTTGACCAAATTTATCCCCCTACCCCGGATGGATTTTCTAGGGCAATCGATGATGCCAATAAAGAATATAATAAAATCCCATCCTACAGAAACCCAGGAAATTTACCTGCATGGGTTTACACTATCGATGAGCGTGGAGACAAAATTGCCCCGATATGGACATCTCACATAACTCAAATAGGGTTAGTGAAATCGAATGGGTTCACATCTAGAATAAATGATCTTGAATACAAGGCTAATTACGAAGAATTCATTAAAGCAAAAAATTACGCTAGTGAGAACTTTTCTTTCGGCGACGATATTAACTTTTCAGAACAAGTTTCCCGAGATAAGAATGTCCTTGAAATTGTTGGGTTTGATAAGAAAGGAAATGTAGTAGACATTCTATGGTCAAGCAACGAGTTGTGTGAATCAATTCCACTTAATGAGAGGATCGATCATAAGAGAATTAAAATTAAAAGAAAATGGTCTGAAGATATTACGCACGAAGCAATTTGGTCATTAACCAATGGTTCGAAAATTCGTATGAAAGATAAGGGGTACTCTTTTCGATCGTCAGTGGATGCAGAACAAAATTAAGTCAATTATTTAACCGAATCAAAAGGATTTCCCGGGAGTGGTACATTTTCAAATGGGTTACCTGCATCCTCCGCTTTTTCTTGAGGATGATTGTCAAATGGGTTGACGGACGGATTTACATTATCCTCAAAGACAGATTTATTTATAGAATCGAATGGATTTTCATTCTTTGGCGTTAAAGCATCAAATGGATTAGGATTAACAGTTGGTACCTGATCAAACGGGTTAACAGCGGGAACTTGGTCAAATGGATTGGATGTTGGTGTTATTCGGTCAAAGGGGCTTTTTATAACATCTACAGGTTTGTCAAGAAGTGGAGAACCTGAAACCGGATTACCTTCATAAAAAGGAACAAAATTGTCTTCAGGTTGCTCAATAAACCGATCAATTCTTGGTCTATGATCATAACTCCATACAAAACGGACGGAGTCGAGTTCGTTAAAATTATTAAAATACTCCAAAGTTTTTGGGTTATAACTCCCACCATCCTCTGGTAAACCACCAACCCATTCGGCATAAAAACGCCAGCGTTCATCACTTCCTTCATTTTCGACATCTATCCACTTATCCCCTTTCTGAATTAAAATACCATTAAAAACACCTGATTTCTTTTTCGGTTTGAGGTGTTTAATTTTACCAGCACGTAAATGACCATCCCAAAACCAAGTCATTTTAACCCTGTTCCCAACAACTAAATCTTGAATGCTGGCTAATAGTTTAGGCTCAAACCCACCTCCTCTTGATGGAGATTGGCCAACCCATGGTGCTAAATAACGCTCAACAGAAAGACTATCTTCTTTTACCTCTACCCATGCCTCGCCTTTAGATATTAGAATACCATTCAATTCACCCGATTTTTGGATCCACAAATTTTCACCCCATAAAGAGATAGTATTTAAAAAAATAACTGCAGAAATTGCCTTTCTCATAAACAGGCAAATATTAGTCATATTAATTGTAGTTCGTCAATAAACGTAACGATAATAAACCTCCAACATCAATGTACACAAAGTGGTACGGTATACTTCTGCATCCTGACCACCTTGACTTGATGTTTTACCACCACCCTCCTTAGGCCAACTTCCATCAGCAAGTTGTGAATTAAGAAGCATGGGCTCCATCTTTCTATTCCATGCTGCCCAAAATGCTCCACCATAATTAAACAAAGCCTGAGCATCATAATACCAAGAATATAAATTGGCATCTGCACTGTTATAATCCATTGACAGATTATTTTTTAAAATATGTTGCATCGCTTTTTTTAAGGTTTCTTTCTTTTCTTCAACTGAGGGATGTCCAAATTTCCATGATTGCAAACCCAAAGACCCAACACCTGTTAATTTATGGTTGGCTTTTTTTGTGTCAGATTTATTGCGATACCCAAAGCCCCCATTCTCGGATGAATAAACTCGATAAAAATTTTTAACTGCTAATTCAAGAGCAGGTTCAATACCCGGAAAATTGGCACCCGTGTTATAAGCTGCCTTTAAAGCCTGAAATTGCCAACCACTTACAGAAGTGTCACTTGCTCCTTTATTACCAAAATCTACTAATCGTAGGTTGTCGGCACCGGGACGCTCCACCATATAAACCCATCCCCCATCACCTTGCTGTCCAACAATAATACGTCGAATTGCCTTTTGGAGAACAGGAAGAATAAAAGGCTTCTCTGTCATACCATAAGCCTCCGCTAGAGCGTAGCATGCAATTCCATGTGCATATGCAGAACCGTGCTTATGATTGGTCACATAAAGCCAACCATCTTTTTCATCACCAAGCTCAACCAAATATTTGATTCCTTTCGCAACAGCCTCGCCATACTCAAGAGAATCAGTTAGCTCACAATGACCTAAATAACAGAGTAGGGCAAAACCAGTCATAGCACCTTTAGAATTTTTCCCCCATGATCCATCAGCATTTTGATCCTTTGTTAACCAATTTAGGGCTTTTATGACAGAGTTCTCTACTTGTTCCGGATTTCTTACTCCACCCCTTGCTAGCCTGGCAATACGACCGACTTTATCACATCGGCCACTCATTGATTTAGGAACAGAAACCCCAAGCGAGTTTACCGCTGCCTTCAAATTTGTTATTTTTTCACCTTTTGCTTTCGAAAGGATATCGGCAGGGTCCTCCATGCCACGAAAAACAGTAGGGTCAAAAGCAAGGGTATTCTCGTCATTTTCATCAAAAACTAGGGCATTGGGGTCACCAACATCCTTGTTCTCATTATCATCTCCTACACGTGAAATGACCATTTCTTGTGCACCTGCAATTCCCTGATCAAAGTCAGCTGGTTCTGTAACTTCATTTATGTTCTGTGAAGAAACTTTTGTTTTATCTGCAATTCCCGCTTTAGATCCAGCAATAGAGGGATTAAATACTTGAGCTTCTCGCATTGCATTTTGATTATCCTCATTTGCTCCACCTATTGCATCTAACCCTTCACCCCGTCCGCTATTTCCAAGGCGAGCCCTTTCTCCCCCAGATGCAACATTTGTCTGATCGCTAAGTGGAACTTTCTCACCATCTGTTTCATCACCTGGCGATTGACCAGCCTTGGCAATTGTAGCCTTTAGGGGAGCAGTAGGATTAATTAAGAGTAAAAGGAAAGAACCTAACCCCAAAATAAGACAACAGTAAGACATTGCCAAGTTGATCCAAGGAACCAACCCTGCCCCTAGTGGCTTTTTTTTCTTCTCCTCAAAAAAGGCAATATGTGAAAGCACTCCTACGCCAAGTCCCCAAAAAACAAGAATTGCAGCTACAAGAAGGTTACCAATAAACAGATTAGCTATGACAGCCAAGCCTAGTGTCAAGGAAAGAACTATTGAAAGAATGGTTTTAACATTCATGGGATGGTGCCACACTCAGTCCAATACTAACCACCTTTTTCATATAAGATGAAAAAGAGAACAATAAGACTTGTCGAAAAATAAAATCAATCAGCTGTCGCAAATTTATTTTTACACCCATTGCAACAAAAAGCAACGGTTTCACCTCTTGAGTTTTTTGCTGTTATGGATGGGTTGGCTTTACGGTCCGGCTTAACTGGGCACATACTATTAAGAGGTGAGGAGGATTGGGAAACATTACTAACCTTAGCATTGTAACGCCCATCTTCCTGA
>JABGWZ010000244.1 GCA_018675995.1 Opitutia bacterium
AAATAAAAAATGAAATTGTGTGTCCCCCATTGGAATTATAGATATTTCAACTTCCACAGTTTTGAATAATTTCAACGCGTTGATCATTCATTACCTACTCCTAAACTCAATAATGCAAAATACTTTTCCGTTCGGAACCGGCATTACAAATACATTGAGTAAAAGGTAGAAAATCGTAGGGGCGGGGGGGCTCGAAACCCCGACAAACGGATTAAGAGTCCGCTACTCTACCAACTGAGTTACACCCCCAGGATTTGATGCATTAGCTGAACCTTATGGATTAAGGGCTAACAGTTGTCAATTCATCTATATTTCCTTCTTTTATTTGAGCAGATTCATTTATTTCAGATTCAGGAAAATAATTGAAATTCGTAAAATTGAATTGGATGTAAAGTATTTGAAATTAAACATTTCGAGCTGTAATAAAAGATCATGATTTATAAATCTATAGGAATTTTCTTGGGTATCGTTTGCATCGCGTATTCAAAAAACACCCTTCCATCTATGCCCGTTTCAACATTTTCTATCATTGCAAGAGATTCAGAAACCAATGAACTTGGTGTCGCAGTCCAGTCCAAGTTTATTGCCGTGGGCAGTGTGGTTCCTTATGCAATAGCGGGTGTTGGTGCAGTCGCATCTCAAGCTTGGGGAAATGTTCAGTATGGACCTGTGGGGCTCAAATTATTGTCTCAAGACAAAAAGGCTGAGCAAGTTGTTGACTTTTTGATTAAGGCAGACCCGTTACAAAAACATCGTCAGGTTGCCATTATTAATAAGGATGGAAATACATCGAATCATACAGGTACAGAATGCCTAAATTGGGCTGGTGCCAGAACCGGTAAGGATTTTTCTGTCCAGGGCAATCTCCTGACTGGTCCAGAAGTGGTCGAGGCGATGGCAAAAAGTTTTCAAAAGAGCAGTGGGTTTCTCGCCGAAAGATTAATTGAGGCTCTCCGAGCAGGTCAAGCGGCAGGTGGAGATAAAAGAGGAATGCAATCTGCCGCGTTATTGGTTGTTAAAGAAAATTGGGGTTATGGTGGACTAAACGATCGATTTCGAGATCTTCGTGTTGACGAACATAGCAATCCAATTGAAGAATTGAATCGAATTTATAAAATTCACCGGAAAACCTTCCCTCGACCCGATCAGTATGTAAAACCTTAAGGTTCAGCCGAAATTCTAAATTAAACAAAGGAAATAATATATTTTATATTCAATGATCGATCTAAATTCTAATTTGTTTATCAATAATTATCTTTTGTAATGTACTCTCTTTTTTTAGCATGAAAGCGGTTGTTCTTTTTTCGGGAGGGCTTGACTCAACAGTTCTTGTATATCACCTACTCGATCAAAACGCGGAACTAAAACTCCTTTCCATTGACTATGGGCAAAGGCATCAAAAAGAACTTTCTTCAAGTAGTAATATAGCAGACTCCTTAAGTATCCGTCATCAAGTTTTACAATTACCTATGTTGGGAAACCTGCTCGGGGGAAGTGCCCTTACCGATTCTACCATCTCATTACCTGAGGGTCATTACGCAGAAGATTCGATGAAGGCAACCGTTGTGCCAAACCGTAACATGATTCTTCTTTCTCTCGCCGCCGGTCATGCGATCTCCCTTCAATTTGATACGGTTGCATATGCAGCACATGCTGGAGATCATACGATCTATCCGGATTGTAGACCCGAGTTTGCTGATGCGATGGATAACGTTCTGCAATTGGCGGATTGGAACAAAATTGATCTTCACCGACCTTTTGTAAAATGGAGCAAAGCAGATTTGGTAAAAAGGGGGAACGAATTAGATATACCTTTTGAAAAAACGTGGTCCTGCTATGCGGGCGGGAATAAGCATTGTGGGAAATGTGGAACCTGTGTGGAAAGACAAGAAGCTTTTAAATTAGTTGGTCTTTCCGATCCTACTCAATATAACGCATAATACTTCCTAAATGATTACATGTAGCAAAATATATCGGGATATTCCATTATCTCATCGCCAACCAAAGCACCCTGGCAGGTGTTCAAGAATTCATGGACACAGTTGGTCGATTACCCTTACCTTTGCTTCAAGCGAATTGGATGAAAATGGATTTGTGGTTGATTTTGGCGATCTTCATTATCTTTCAGACTGGATAGATGATCACCTCGACCATGGATGCGTAGTTTGTGTCACTGATCACAAAATTGAGAAATTGCGAAACTTAGCAGATGAGGGATTACTAAAAATCATTGAAGTTAATCAAGCATCCTGTGAGGGGATTGCCGAATTTCTTTTTTCCACATTTGATCAAATGGTTCGAAAACATACTGACAATCGGGCCTGGGTTCAGAAAATTCATTTGGAGGAAGATTCAAAAAATTCGGCTACCTTTGAACCTAAACCTCAACAGTGAGCGAGCTTCCTGTTTACGAACGTTTTCACTCTTGGCAGGGTGAA
>JABGWZ010000102.1 GCA_018675995.1 Opitutia bacterium
AGCACACCTGCCAGTCTATACCGAAATTCTCCCCTCCCCAATGCTTCGACTCCTTTGCTGCTCGGGTCAGTGAAAGGTTTCTCTACTGAACCTGTTGCCTGGGTCCATCAAACGCCAGCGAAAGGGAAAGTTTTTTACACTTCACTCGGTCATGAAGAAGACTTTAAAAAAGGCTCATTTCAAATCCTATTAAAAAATGCTGTTAATTGGTGTTTAAATTAAGCTCAGCCTTCAAAAGCAAACGACGGAACACCCCCTACTTCCAACCCGTCAATCGCAAATACTTTTCCTGCATGTGCTTCATTCAAGCTTTTATGGACTCCCGTTGTAACAAACAAACGATTCAAATTGTGACCGCCAAAAGCACAAGCTGTTGTTTCCACGCATGGAATATCCACCCTTTGAAGCAACTCTCCACTATTCGGGTTAATTCGCACTACCATTCCACCGTGACACATTGCAACCCACAGCATACCCTCTGAATCAATCGTCATTCCATCGGGAGCCCCATCTAAATCGAGAACTCCAGTATCAGCCACCAAGGATGGTTCGATAATAGAACCTAAACTATTATCAAATGGATATGCCATAATTTTCTTAGTTGGTGTGTCTATATAATACATTATGGTTGCATCCGCATTCCAACAAATACCATTTGAATTAGTCACCCCACCAACCTTCAAACAAAGATTCCCTTTTGCATCCAACATGTACAGGTTGGCATCCCCCGTCTTTTTAACCGTGCTAATTGTACCTCCCCAAAACCTTCCGGATGGATCACACTTTCCATCATTGAAGCGATTATCGGGTCGTTTATCCCCTTCCGGATCAGCCAAATTTTCTTTCTCGCCGCTGACTGGATCAAAGGCATAGATTCCAGAATCACCCGCACACACAAAACCACCTTTCATACGAGGGACGACGGTTCCAATCCGCTCACCCATTTCCCAAAATTCTTCGTCACCGCTTTCAGGATTCAATCGAATGAGCGTATGCCCTTCAATATCTACATATAAGAGATGATCATTCCAAAAGATTGGACCTTCACCCCATTTGGAAACACGTGAACCGATTGAACTAATTATAATATCTTTATTCATTTTTTTTGGATTTCCAGGACTTCTTAAAAAATTGCATCGCTAAATCATTTACATCTTTGCCCTTAGGCAAAGTTCGTAAGCCTGAACCCTCCACGCCATACGCGATACACTCAATTCCCAACTCTATACATTTTTTTTGAAGCATTATCGCAAATCGGGGATGGTGTATCTGATCGTTTAAACCAGAACGATTGTAAACAAGGATGGGAGGTCCGCCTGCATGAATATGAGGGAGTATTAAAGGTGTGCCCTTGGGTTGCTGTATCGGGTAAATGGATCTGATTCCCAAATTTTGGGCATGTCCAAGAAAGCAGGTAATCAAAGCACCGGCTGAATTTCCCATTACTGAAATCCGGTTCTTATCAATATTATATTTACTCGCATTTTTCTGAATGAACCTGATCGATTTTGCACAATGCTCGAGCAGTTTCCGGTAATTCCCTTCCATTTGATCTATGTATGGATAATTAACACTGGCAAAGGAAACCCCTTTTGGTAAATTATTTTGTAACATAGAATTTCTCTGAAAAGATCTTTTGTCCCCAACCCTGAACCCTCCGCCATGAAAATTTACCACCAAAGGGGTTGGCTTCTTTGACTTTGCAATCCAAAAGTCCAAACTACTTCGGTCATACTCCTCACTGTAACGAATATCAGTATGGGTGGGTTGTTTGGGTTCAGCCAAACCACTTACCCCAAGGAGGCAAAGAAGTACAAAACTAAATAACATTCGTTTTTTCATAATTGAGGGATGGATTCACACCAAAAATCCTGAAAAAATTCACCTATTTTGATAAAGATGATCTTTTTATCCCCTTTTTCCAATTCCACTCATCCGTAATTCTTTCAGTAATTCTTTGACTTTAAGGGGAAATTCCCCGACCAGATTACGAGTTTCCTGCGGGTCTTTTTTGTGGTCATATAATTCCAGAAATAATGGCTCCAAATTCACATCTCGGTAGTCCAACCAGGCAACCAACCGGTAGCGATCCGTTCGTAAGGTATAGCCCATTAAATGATTTTCAAAAAGGGCCCGATTCCAGCGTTTACCCTGCTGTTGCTTGATACGGTGTTCTACTTCCTCAATCAAAGGCCCGAAAAAGGTCTTCCTCATCCCAAAAGAAAGTGGATTGGCTGCCCACTCTCGTAATGCAGGGTTTGGAAACTGGCTGACCGCATATTGCTTTCTTTTTGCATTTGGATTTTCCAAAAGTGGAAGCAAGCTCCTTCCTGCCAAATGAACCGGTTTCGCCAAGCCCGCTAGTTCACAAAGGGTTGGATATAGATCCACCAGCTCTACTAATGCCTCAGTTCCCTTACCTCGTTGCTTCATTCCCGGCGTCCAAAAAATTAGCGGTACCCGGGTGGCAATTTCATAATTGGTCGCCTTTCCCCAAATTCCCATTTCACCCAAATGCCAGCCGTGATCACCCCAGACCACAATAATAGTATTTTCCCGGACTCCCTCCTTTTCTAAAGCATCTATCATTAACCCAACTTGAGCATCAACATAACTGACACAGGCATAATATCCGTGTAAAAGAGTCTTAGCTAGTTCCTCCCCTATCGATCCTTCTTTTGGAATACCGTGCCGGGTTCGCAACTCAAAGGATGCGTGCAAACCGGTAGTGGCTCCACCTATCGGTCCCTTCTTTTGCTTTGCCAATTGTATATCTTCCCGGTCATACATATCCCAGTATTTTTTAGGGGCCACAAAATCAAGATGCGGTTTTTTAAAACCAAGTGCTAAAAAAAGGGGCTTTCCCGGTTTTTTTTTCACATGGTCTTTCAGTGTGGCGATTGCCAGCCTCGTGCTATATCCATCCGAATAAGCATGATCGGGAACATCAGCCGACTCATAAGCCGGTCCATGGATCAGTCCCCCCGAGCCTTCTTCCCCATACTTGGCAAACCTTTTTTCTTTATTCGATGCCCAAAGTTCCTGATTTTCAGGCAATGCATAACCTCCTGGCAACCATTTCATTTTGACTGAACATTGATTATGTGCCGGTTTTCGGCTCCAAGAATGCTCACTATCCGTCATTCGACCATGATAAATTTTCCCACAATACACCGCCTCATATCCATTTTGGATAAAATGCTGTGGCAAAGTTACGATATTGGGATTCAAGTCCCGAAAATAAGCAGTGTTTTCAATTACACCAATTTCATCGGGTCTGGCACCTGTCATCAGACTGGCTCGCGACGGACTGCAAATCGACTGTTGGCAATATGCCCGGTCAAACCGCCTGCCCTCTTCCGCTAGTTTGTCCAAATTGGGTGACTTGGCAATCGGAGACCCGTAACATCCGAGCTCGGGTCGTAAATCATCAATCGCAATAAAAAGAATATGGGGCTTACCAATAAGAAATACCTTTATAAAGAAGGGCAATAAAAAGATGGGGAATAAATTCTTCATTCACATAGAACATTAATCACTCAATTCTAGGGCAAGCGAATTTATCTGATAATAGGTTAATTTTGAGTAAAAAAGTCTAATATTTTTTTCTTACGCCACTTGAAAAGGGAAAAGAATATCACATTGCTCAGAAATGAATTTTTGGACTCACCGTAATTTACCTTTTTTACAAATAAGTGATCTTCATTACGGTAGCTGAGTGTAGATCTGAAAAATCTATTTTTTACCATTCAGTTGGTTTTATAAAACCAAGAATCTTAAAAGCACTCTTCCCTTTCGGTTCCAAAACATAGCATATACCTTGTGGATCAGGATATATTCCTGTCGCTGCCTCAAATGGATCATCGTGAGCGACAAGTGCCGTATTCTTACCTTTTTCAGGCTTGGTTGAGAGAAAGGGAACGATCCGTTTTTTCATCCTTTCCATTTGCTCCTTGGTAAATTCAGCAAAAGGTAAAAAATTAAGGTCCTCATTTTTTTCATATTGCCCAAAGGCAAGCCAGGCAGTCTGCCAAGCCCGAAAATATTCACTACTAACCACTTTTCCGACCGGTATATTGTAAAAGCGAATTGCATTACCAATGTGCACAGCTTCGTGCCATCCTTTTTCACTAAGAACCCGCTGAGTGGAACCGTCATTAACATCCGCTTTTACCTGATCAGCATAATCTTTTTCTGTAGATGCATGCCTGAAATATAAAATAAGACCACCCTTTTTCATCTTTTTAATCAAAGCTTCCTTGGACATAAAACTTTTTGAAGTTCCCGGATTAGCAATCACTAAAGTAGCGAATAGCATTGAACAGAAAATTATTGGTGCAATAAAAGATTTCACAAACACCCTTCTTAATGAGATTGAGTCTCAGTCGCAAGAAGAAATTCAGTTTTTGCTAATTAAAAAGTAGAGTTATTACCTATTTGGGAACGGGTACCGCCATTAAAACTTTGGCGGGCAAGCTTCCTTTCAACACTTCTTTACCCCGAACATAAACTCTTACTGAACGGGGAGTATTTGACATATTATAAACCAATGCAGTTCTCTTCCCGCTCGGTTTTTTGAAAACAACAGATGTCGGCAAGTCAGTGTAAGATTCTTTATCAATTAAACCATAAGCACGGCTGGCATGAGCCAGATAATAAGGAATACCCGCATGCTTAGTACTGGAAATCTTCCATCTCTTTTCAATTGCTTCATCTAAGACTTTACAAATTTCATCGGGTTGACAAAAAGCGGCATAGGCAGCTGTGACCTGACCCCAGTCACCGTCAATTTTTTCCCAGGTCATTTTGCCCTGATCCTTCCCCTGCTTTTCAAGCATTTGATTAAGTTGAAAAACAGAGTGTTCCGCATGAGCCCCAAAATAGTTCATATGAGTCCATGCAGGAAGCCACTGGATACCATAAATATGAATCGGTTCACCACTGAACCAGGTCCATGCTCCCATATCCCTGTCACGCATAACTGAGCAGATCGTGGGTTTATAATTGGGCGACCAGTTGGATTGTTCGGAGTTTTTCCAACCGTAAGCATTGTTCCAGTATTCATGAACTGCTTCAGTTTCAATGGAATAGCCCATAGCACCGGTAGCCATCATCTCCTGATTGCCCAGAGCTGCACCGAGAAAGAACATACCTGCCCAGGAACCAACTGCTTCGGAGGAGGATTCCTGATTATTCCCATCATATCCACTCGACATTCCCCCCGCGTAGCTATGACCACCCCAGCATTCAAAGGTACGTAGTCGGGGAAATCTTGGAGATTCTCTTTCCCATTCTGCATATTGTTTCACAACTTCGGTTACACTCGGCCCGTATTTCTTTAGCCATGCCGGATCATGCATACCAATTAAAGCCGCACTCATAGCAAGGTAACCATAGTGGAAATGATTATCAGTAAACTGTTCAGATCCGTAAGATGAATTGAATCCGACCAAACCAGACCATGGTAGTGGGTATCGGGCATAATAAAATGCTTTTTCACCAGGTTCGTAAGTTAACCAATCCTCCACTACCCTCTTGGCTTCTTGATACAAATCACTGGCAATAGGAAGTTGTAATTGCCAAGCCATATTAAAAGCCTGACAAGTTTTAAGCATAGACTTCCCTCCCCAATAGGTATCTCCACCCTGCCGGTTTTCTTCAGGCTTTTTAAGCAGTTCATCTCCCCAACCGTTGATAAAGTCAGCCAATTTATCTTTTTTGAAATCATCATCTTTAGGTAGAGGAAAAAGGGGAATAATTCCGGTAAAGGGCCAGGAAATTTGAAATTCTTTTCCTTTAGCCACCACCATCTTACCCCGTCTGGTTTTATATTCCATACCGGTAAGGCTGAAATTGTGCTGCGTGGTCCGGTAATGATGGGGAACCCAACCGTGCAGAGTGTCTCCCCCTCCTTCAGTTTTCACTTTCCAAGTGGTATTGACCCTTCCCTTATTATTTTCATATTTCCAATCAAATTGAGTATCCCGTGGAATTGCACCCGCATGACTGGAAAAAAGTTTTGCCTGATTCGGATCATCATTCAGTGCAGCAATAGAAAGCACTGGCCCACTAAACCGAATATGTCCATCCATTGCTTTCAACGAACCACCAGGAGCAAAGATCCCAAAAGTACGACCATCCTGTATCAAAATTCCGTTTGCCTCCAACTTGCCGGGGATCTTCAGATCAATTTCCTTGGGTTCAATCCAGACATAGGGCATTCCCCTGCCAAAGGTGACATCGGCTTTTTTACTCTTGCTCAGATGAAGCCTCATTGAAACATGCCAATCCCCCCAGTTGAGCGTGGATGAATGAGAAAAAGGACCGGACTTCGGTATGGTGGAGAGTTTAGAAAAAACGAAATGATCCGCTGAGATAAAACCCCAGCCCCCCTTCGATTCATCCACCAATTGAACTTTTGCCTTTTTTCCACGAAATTTCCTGAGATCCCATGTTCGCCATTCCAGATCATTACTTTTCTTTCCGACCTCCTGAAAAACAGATTGGCCATCAATTAATAGATGGACTCCGAGAATTTCTTTTTCACTACCTCCTGCCACTTTGAAATGAAGATAGTCTTTCTCGATCACAAATTCGGGAGATGTCGCCTTACCAAGAGCTCCATCATGTCCGTAAAAGCTGGCGGCATATCGCTTGCCTACAATTCCCCTGCTTCCGTGTTGACCTTGGGTCATGGGTGCATCTCCAAAAGCTGTTCCCTCCAATGTCCATCCGAGTGATGCCCAATCCTTTTCAAAATCAAAAAGGATTTGTTCAACCGGATCTGAATCAGGAGTCGGATCAATAGGTTCAATCACGAGGGGTTCACCCGCATCCATTTCGGTACCATTTTGATTCCATTCCAATGGATACCAAATCTGCACGCCCTGTGCATTCGCACTCACATTAAAGGGATAGGCATAGAGGCGACCAGGGAAACCATCATTGGCCAACAGGGTAGTCCACCAGTCATTTGTGGGTAGAGGCTTGCCTTGGACGCCAGGCTCTAAATGAACCGTCTTCGCAAAAAGTTTTTGTACGGATTCATTTTCGGGTGGTTTTTCAGCAAATGGAGCGGCACTCACCACCGTTGTAAAAAAAAAGCATAAAAAGACAGCTAGGGATAATCTCGACCGGGGAAAAAAAGCAACATTTTTCATGGTCAAAGCATTCAAACAAGCGACCGAAAAAAGATCACGCAAGCACCTGTTTGATTACATGACCATGAACATTGGTCAGCCTTCTTTCAAGTCCGTTATGATAATATGAAAGCCGCTCATGATCCAACCCCATTAAGTGAAGAATCGTAGCGTTAAAGTCGTATACGCTCGACCTCCCCTTCACGCTCTTGAAACCAAAATTATCACTCTCCCCATAACTATATCCCTTTTTCACTCCGGCACCGGCGAAGAAACAGGTGAATGCATCCGGATTATGATCCCGACCCGTTCCATTTCCCTGAAGAAAGGGCATTCGGCCAAACTCGGTGCACCAGACAACCAAAGTATTTTTTAAAAGTCCGCGGCGTTTCATATCGCTGATAAGGGCCGCGGTCGGCTGATCCATAATCTCCGCCTGCATGGCATGGGTTTTATCGATATTGCTATGTGAATCCCAGTTGGTAATTCCATTCCCTCCGGATGGGTCACTTCCATTAAAAAGTTGAACCACACGGACTCCTTTTTCCAGCAAGCGACGGGCTAATATACAATTCTTCGCATACTCCTTTTTAAGATCAGTCCCGCTTTCCAATCCATACTCCTTTTTAATCGATACAGGCTCGTTTGAAATATCCATCACTTCGGGTATCGAAGTCTGCATTTTACCAGCCAATTCATAACTCGCGATACGGGCGGCCAAGTCAGCATCTCCAGGATATTTTTCTAAATGAAAACCGTTCAAACGCTGAAGCAGACTAACGGTGGAACGATCATCTGCACTGGTGTAGGATGCCGGACGGGCAAGGTTCGCGGGCGGATTCTTAGCATTAAAATCAGTTCCCTGAAAAGCGGCAGGTAAAAAACCGTTTCCAAAATTATTTTTGCCGGAACGGGCTGGGCCTCGTGGGTCATTGATAGCCACAAAGGCGGGAAGCTCCTCATTCTCTGAACCAAGAGCATATGTGGCCCATGAACCAAAAGACGGAAATCCTTCCATCGTAAACCCGGTATTCAAAAAGTTTTCCCCCTGAGGATGAGCACTTGTCTGGGTATGAAGAGAGTGAACAAAGCAGAAGTCATCCGCTAATGCACCCAAATGGGGAACAAGCTCAGAAATCATTTTCCCCGACTTTCCGCGAGGTTTGAAATCCCAGAAAGGTTTGGCAATGTTACCCGAAGGTCCTTCGAAGGTAACTGCAGGCATACCGGGAGGTTTTTGTCCATGGTACTTGGTCAGATCTGGCTTATAATCAAAGGTATCAACATGACTGACTGCCCCTGGACAAAATATGATTAGAACCTGATTAGCCTCCGTTTCGAAGTGAGGATCACGGGGGGTGTACGGGTTGTCGGGATCCAAATTTGGACGGATGGGTGATTTTCCGGTAAAATTGGTGGGGTCATCGGAACCAAACAATCCGTCCTTACTCAACAACTGGGCAAGTCCTAGAGCACCGGTAGAAAATCCGGCATTCTTCATAAAGCCACGACGGTTTAAGAGAGAACGTCCGATTGAGGAAATTTTTTCTTCGTTATTATTCATTTTTAAAAACCCTCAAGGTAGAAAGGCATACTCGTTAGAGTTGATTAAGGCTCGGCAAACAATCTCAAGTCCACGATCTTTTGCAATCTGCAAAGAAGCATTTAATTCCTCTTTCATGGGCTTCCGTGAAAAAATTAACTCAAAAACACGAATAACCGAGGCTTTAAGATTTGCATTTGACTCATTCATTGCTCTGGTCGCGAGATGTTTTGCCTGATCGACTACAAAATCACTATTCATAAGATTAAGGGCCTGTAATGGAGTGGTGGAAACCGGTCTTTTAGCCCGAACTTGCCCACAGTCAGGAAAATCAAATGCAGTAAAGATTTGATCGTCCACCCGGCGCATTCTTTCCTGATAGATCATCCTACGCCATGTTTCCGGGCCAAAATTATTGAGCACTTCCCATTGGGCATAGGTCTTTTTGATATTGTGGATACGATAGCTTCTACCTCCCATTTTTCGGTTTAACTTTCCGGAAGCCAGGAGAATGCCATCACGAATAACCTCGGCCTCCACGCGTCTTGGTGGGAAGCGCCAAAGTAAAGAACTGGTGGCATCTTTTTCCAAACCGATATCGGACGGTTGGTTCGATCTTTGAAATGCATCAGAGGTAACAAATATTCTTATTAATTCTTTCATCGACCAAGGTGTACCCTCAGGGCGGGAAGGATTGGAAAATTCAGTGGCTATCCAGTCAAGTAGTTCCGGATGACTTGGAGGAGCACCCGCTCGACCAAAATCTCCACCGGTTACAACCAAACCAGCACCGAATACATGCTGCCAAATTCGATTCGCCATTACCCGGGCGGTTAAGGGATTTTTTTTCCCTACCATCCACTCGGCAAACTCCGCCCGCCTTGCCCGACCACTTGCTGTGTTATCTACTCCCAAATCACCTGATAAAATCTTGGGTGCGGCCGGAGGAACTATATCCCTTGGGTTTTCAGGGCTTCCGCGGTGTAAAACATGTGTGATTTTAGGCTGGATAAAATTGCCCACAAAACTGGGACGGGGGCCCTCCTCAGAAAGCTTGTATGCAAGGTGGTTAATCTCACCAACTGCATCCCCAGCCGATTTTTCACGCTTCATAAAATCCCTGATTTTTTGAATGGATGCGATCTCTTCCCAACTTCCGTCAACCAACTTTACATTCACCAAAAATTTATCAAAATTGAATTTGTTTTTCTGTTCGAGATAATCGGTTTCAAAATAATATTCCCGATTTGAACTCATTCGTAAACGCCCCACTTTTACCGGCTTTTCAAAAGTGAATTCCAGCCATGGATTCTGTTTTTTCTCTTTAATATAACTGGCCTGCCAACGCTGGGTTCCATACTTACCGTCGATGACCCTCGTAACAGGAAACCGATCGCCTTGCTGAGCAAATGCAAAATCCGTTTTTACTTTTGTCCCGTTGGAAGCGTTAGCCAAATTAATATTCTCCGCGGGTAAGCCAAATATTTCAACTTCATCCAACCCAACATAACCGGACCAAAAATTAAGCCGTAATCCCACAACCTCCAGAGGTTTCCAGTGAACCTCTTTATATCCACCCCAATCCTCTTCCCATGTTGTAGTTTTTTTCCTTATTTTACTGCGATTTCTGGCAATATCCTTCCAAATTTCATTGGCCTTCGTTTTTCTAGGATGCTCCTCTGAAAATTCGGGAAAACGACTACCAAATTCAATATCCTGAAATACAGCTGTCATGGAATAGTAATCCTGAATAGATATCGGATCAAATTTATGATTATGACAACGGGCACAGCTCATAGTAACCCCCAGCATGGAAGCACCCACTGTTTGCATAATCTCATCCATCCGGTCAGCACGGGCCTGCCGTATTGCAGATGGTTCCTGACCGACAGTCGCTGCGGGCACATGCGGGCCGGCTACTAAAAACCCAAGTGCTTCCCCCACTCCCATTCCATCACCAGCCAACTGTTGGCGAATAAATTCATCATAGGGGACATCCTGATTAAATACACGAATTACATAATCCCGGTACACCCAGGCAAGTTTACGGTACAAATTGGATTCAGACCCATTTGTCTCTGCCCAACGAATCACGTCCAACCAGTGCTGAGCCCATCGCTCCCCAAAGTGGGGGGATGCCAATAACTCATCAACTAATACTGTGTAAGCTTGCTCCGAATTTTCCTTATAATCAACCAGGAAATCAGCCACTCTTGATGGTTGCGGCGGCAGGCCTGTTAATACCATGGATGCACGTCGAATCAAAGATAATGGATCGGTTTTCTTATTTACTGGTATTCCCTCTTCTTCGAGACGTCGATTAAGAAAAGCATCGATTGGATTATCTGATTTTTGAGGAATAGCTGGACGCTCAACCGATTGGAATGCCCAATGATCAGTCCCCTCCTCAATTTTATCCTCCATTTGGCCAGGCCACACCGCTCCTTTCGCAATCCATTGTTCTAGTAATTCGACTTCATCGTCAAAAAGCTTACCACCCTTGGGTGGCATACCGATTTCCGGATCATCACTTTTAATTACTTCAATCATGTAACTTTTACCTGGGTTCATTGGAATAACCGCAGGCAGTCCAGAATCTCCACCTTTTAAGAGATGTACCCGTCGATCGACCCGAAATCCTGACTTCTGCTTATCCGGGCCGTGGCAATCAATGCAATAATCCTCAAACAAAGGAAGTATGTCATCCTCAAAATTAACATTTGCGAATGAGAAATCTTGAATAAAAATTACCAAACAAAGTAAGTTAGCGAATTTTTTAAAGGTCATTTAAAGTAGAAGACAATTTAAGGAAAATCAGAATAGTATTATATAAAATAAGTTGAGAATAAAAAGCCATACTGGCAATTTTAAAACAAATATGGATTCATTTATACAAAATAACTTAAAGAATAAGAATTTGGACAACTAATTAATACTACATTATCGAGACTTGATTAAGGGGGCCGTTTGCTCCGAAGAAGTAATTCCATGAGGTAGTTCCATTATCTTTAAATTCCGAAAGTGAATCTCGGATCCTTCCGACTCCAAGCAAAGGTATCCTTTTTTATACTGTGAATTACGAATACCATTCACGAATTTGCCATTAACAGAAAGTTTAACAACACCATCAACGCATACCACATCATATACATTCCATTCTCCCCTACCCATACATCGATTCTCAAGGGATTTACTTCGACTGCCTCGTGGATTGTCAGGAGTAGCCTTAAGACCTCCTGCTCCGAAGAGTTCACCGTGAACATAAGCGATCGGAGGTGGGGTCTTATCCTTACGGGTATGCAACTTAACCCAATCAAGCTCCAACATTTGAATTTCAAGACCTTTTGGTAAGCGGTTCCCAAAAGGTTTGGCGTCACTCCAGGCAAAAATTCCAGAATTACCACCCGGTTCCATGTGTCGCCATTCAACATGTAAAAGGAAATTCTCGTATTGTCTCTCACTCCGCATCACGCCAATCGGCTTCCCTTTACAGATCAAGATACCGTTCTCAACATACCAAGTTTCAGGTGAGGTGTTTACATCAACCCACCCAGTCAGATCCTTGCCATTAAATAAATCTATCCATTGGGGAACTTCAGTTCCCCAAAGCACAAATTTAGGTACTATGATTAAGAAGGTTAAAAAAATTTTATTGAGTAAAAAAAATAAGGTTCTTTTCATAAAGATTTAGCTTATTTAATACTCTAATTGGTTGGCAAGACAGGACCTGCATTAACAGCAAAAGCTTTAGTAAAGGGCTTCGCTCATTCGCCAACTAAGGAGTGTGAATTTTTAATCTAACCCTAAACATAATGAAGGAATAAACTTATTCGGATGATCTTGTAATCTCGAATGTTTCTTTTCCATCCTTCACAACCCAACCAAGTTCAAGAAGTTCATTTCTCAAAAGGTCAGCCATTGCCCAATCTTTTGAAAGTTTGGCATTCCAACGCTTTTCAGCCAAGTTTGCTATATCAGCAGGAATTTCCTCTACATCCTCTTTCTTAGCCTCAACAATAAGACCTAGGGCATCACAGGTTGCCTGAAACCCTCTGCGAACCTCGCTTAGAGCATCCTGCCTACCTTCATATTCCCCTTTCTCATAAGCTTCGCTCAATTCCCTGACCAAACTAAAGCACCTGCCAAGTGCTTCGGGCGTACTTAAATCTGACAACAGGGCCTCTTGAACAGGTTGAAAAGGGCCAAATTCAGTTTCCAAAGTGCTTCCAGTTGTTGGAATAAAATTAAATCTGGTCGCGAAATCTCTCAATTTTGACATCGCTTTCCGGGATGCTTTCATCGAATCAAAGGTAAAATTAAGAGGCTGACGATAACTTCCGGATAAAAGTACATATCGTACTTCCTGAGGAGAATAACCCTGCTCGGAAAGTTCTTCCAAAGTGTATAAATTCCCCAGAGATTTGCTCATTTTTTTTCCCTCAACCATCAAATGAGCAATATGAAACCAATGACGGGCAAAGGTTTTATTAGTGGTCGCTTCCACCTGAGCAATTTCATTTTCGTGGTGAGGAAAAACTAAATCCACTCCACCGGAGTGCAAATCAAAGCTTTCTCCGAGATGCTTCATGCAAATAGCACTACACTCGATATGCCAACCAGGTCGCCCCTGCCCCCAGGGAGATTCCCAATAATTTTCTCCATCCTCAGGTCTTCGTGCTTTCCACAGAGCAAAATCTGCGGCCGAGTCCCTTTCGTATTCATCCGAACTTTCACGCTCGGTAACAGAAGTAGTAATTTCCCGATCCGCTAAACGGGATAATCGGCCATAATCTTCAAACGAGCTGACATTAAAATAAACCGACCCATCCTCTGCCTTGTACGCTTTTCCCTTCGTTATCAAATTTTCGATTAATACTATCTGTTCAGGAATATGGGCAACTGCCGAAGGTTGAACATGGGGTGTAAGCAAATTTAAAGCTTCACAATCTTTATCAAAATACTTTGACCAACGATCAGTAAATTCATGTAAAGGAACACCCTCCGCCAGGGACTGCCTTATTGTTTTATCATCTACATCTGTTACATTGCGAGCATGGTAAGTTTTTTGACCTGAGGTTTCCAAAACTCTACGAAAAACATCCTGCATGACAAAAGTTCGAAAGTTTCCGATATGTGCAGGGCCATAAACAGTAGGTCCGCAGCCGTAAAAACGGACACTTTTTCCATCCATAGGAAAAACCTCCCGCACCTCACGGGTTAAGGTGTCATAGAGTTTGAGTGGCATTGAGCTACTCTTCGCTGATCGTAATGGGTTTTATATCCCACTTAGGATTTTGGCCAAGAAAACGACACGGATTGTTATGATAAATTTCCACGGCCTCCTGCAGGCTGTGTCCACGACGACGAAATTCAACAATCGATTCCTGAAGGGTGAATGGATCACTTGGTCCCCAATCTGCAGATGAATTGACCAGGAGCCGCTCGTTGGAATACTTTTCCAAAATATCGACCGACCTTCTAGGGCTGCATTTGGTAACTGGGTAAAGGGTCATACCTGCCCAGTATCCGGCATCCAATACTGATTCAATGGTTTGTTCTTCCACATGATCAATCCAGATTTTATCCGGATTAACATCCATTCCTGCCAACACTTCGAGTACTGTTTTGGTTCCGTGTGCTTTATCTGCCAAATGAGGAGTGTGAATAAGAACCAACTGATCATGCTTTATGGCAATCTCTACATGAGCCTGTAATGCATCAATTTCATTTTGGGTTGATTTATGTAATCCCGTCTCACCAACTCCTAAGCAGGTTGGTTTTTCCAAAAACTCGGGCATTTGCCTGAGGACCTCATTGGTAAGTTCCTTATTCTCTGCCTCCTTCGGGTTCACCGCAACCCAGCAATAATGACGAATGCCAAACTCTGCTGCACGGGTGGGCTCGAATTCGGAAATTTGAGCGAAGTAATCGATAAATGTTTCTGGATACCTGCGGTCAAAGCCCGCCCAAAAAGCAGGTTCACAGACAGCCACAACGCCGGACATTGCCATCCGTTCATAATCCTGAGCGGTTCTAGCAATTGCATGATAATGAGGTTGTATAATTTGCATAACTAAAACTTAGGAAACTTTGGCAAAATGAACCAATAACTGTTCAGTTCGATTGGATTCTGGGTGTTCTTTTTTCGAAAGTAAGGCAAGGGCTTCAATTAATGAATTTAGCCGCGATTCATCATCTGCTTTTTTTCCTTCTTTTTCGACCGAACGATCATACCTGTCAAGCATGGCCGCAACTTCAAGTAAGTCACGGCGTGCTTCCAGGAAATAAGTATCTAGATTTTTTTGTGGGGATAACATAACTGATGTTTTTTGATTTAATCTGATTTAGAAAATGGCTCAGGCTGGAATCACCGAAGAATGATGGTGTAAAATAGGTGCTGAACTATCCTGACTAAATATAAAGGTAAATCTAGCAGCATGTCGAATGAGTTGACCATCTTCCTTGAAAAAAAATGTGTATAACCCAGTCGAAGAGTAACCGCTATCACCTAGTGCCACATGACGGACAGAGGAAGAATTCAATTCGACTCCAGAACCTTCCTTAGCCAAAAAGCCTTTGAAATATCCTTGGATCAGCAAGGGAGTATCCAGAGGTTGACTGTCAAAAGTGGCGAATAATAATGCTTCCGTAGAATACATCGATACAAGGTTATCATATTCCCCAGTGTTTATATATTTGATCCAGTTATCTAATTGATTGAAATTCATTTTAAGAGATTCATATTTTACAGATTTGAGAAAAAGGCTCAACCCCATTTGGTCTAAAAATATTATTTCTTTGGCTGAAAGGCAGCTTCCCAAAGATCGGGCTTAAATCCCTGCAAGGCTATTTGATCCCCTACCAAAAAGGGTCTTTTGATCAAATTTCCCCGTTCCTGTAAAAGCGAGATAATTTGTTCCTGTGAGAGATTGGGAATTCGCTCTTTCACATCAGGATCGCGATAGTCCTTACTCGAAGTGTTAAACAGTTTCTTGAGTTGACCGTCATGACTTTTAATCATTTCTAAAAACTCCTTCTTAGAGGGAGTCTTTTCCCTGATAGGAAGAAGTTCGTGCTCGATCCCTTTTTCGCTCAACCATCGAATCGCTTTTTTACACGATTCACATTTTTTATACTGATACACTTTCATGTTCGTTTATTTGCAAAATATCATTTAGTTATTATCAAACTAAATTTGCTTCAATAATCAAACCAAACAGAAAATGCCTTACCGAACCACACTCCAAACTTTGAGGATTGTTTCTACCCTTGCCGCTATATTTTCATTTTCCTGCTCCCATAAAAGTAATGATTCAATTTCCGATTTAAACTCGAGCCATTCATCATCTTCCATGCAAGTTATAAAACACACCCTAGATAACGGATTGACCGTTTTCCTTAGCCCGAATCATGAAACTCCCCGCTTTTACGCGGAGATAATAACCCGTGCCGGGAGCAAACATGATCCAAAAACCAACACCGGACTGGCTCATTACCTTGAGCACCTTTTATTCAAAGGAACTAAGTCTTTTGGTACCGTCGATTTCGAGAAAGAAAAACCGCTTTTGGACAAAATTTCCAACCTTTATGAGCAGAGATCTTCCGAAGAAAATGAAACAAAGCGGGACGAGATATATGCGAAAATAAACGAAACATCTATCCAAGCATCTAAATTTGCAGTACCCAATGAAATGGACCGGGCATACGGTAATATTGGCGGGAAAGGTATAAATGCTCATACATGGCATGAAGAAACCGTCTACAAGGTCGATTTACCTGCAAACCGCTTGGTACATTGGGCAAAAATTGAAAGTGAACGTTTTGCGAATCCAGTATTCAGGTTGTTTCATACTGAACTTGAAACCGTCTATGAAGAAAAAAATAGATCGATTGATAATAAAGACAGGTTGCTCCACCGAGTGGTCAATGAACTCCTTTTTAAAGTTCATCCTTATGGCCAACAATCAACACTTGGTTCAATTGAGCACCTAAAAAACCCTTCAATCAAAGCAATCGAAGAATTTTACAACACTCATTATGTGCCGGAAAATATGGCGATCTGTATTTCCGGAGACATTGATCCGGAAGAAACAATCAAGGTTATCGAAGAATATTTTTCTTCCTGGAAATCAGATTCCCCCCTGAGATCAGAACCAAAATGGGAAGAAAAACCTCTCAATGGCCGGGAATTTGTTCAAGTTCAGTATCTTGGTGAAGAGCAAGTTCTGCTGGGCTTCCGGACAGCACCCCGCCATCACAAAGATTATCATACACTCAGGTTACTGGATATGATAATTGATAATTCGGTTGCTGGGTTAATTAACCTCGACCTCGTTGAAAAACAGAAAGTTCGGGCTGCGGGTTGCTTCCCACAAAATTACAACGATCATGGCATACATTTTTTCTACGGAATCCCTAAAGATGGGCAATCTCTTGAAGATGTCGAAAAACTACTCATCGCACAAATTGAACGCGTAAAGAAAGGTGAATTTGAGGACTGGGTTATACCTGCAGTCATTACCGACTTTAAAAAACAAGAGAAAGAAAACCGAGAAAACAATGCTAAACGCGTAGAATTAATGCGGGATACTTTTCTATCTTTTGTAGACTGGGATACAACAAATCGCGAGATAGAGGAATTAGAGAAATTAACGAAAGAAGATATTGTTCGCGTAGCTAATTTCTACTACGGCGAAAACTATGTGGTTGGTTTTCGAATCGACGCACAGCATAAACTACCGAGTATCGAAAAACCAGAAATTGATCCTCTGCAAATAGATCCGGATAAATCATCCGCTTTCATGAAAGAAGTTGATTCCATATCCTTCAATCCTTTTCAACCTAAATTTATTTTAGAAAATGAAAATTTTGTTACCAAACAAATTTCCTCAAATGTTTCTTTAATTCATGTCAAAAATCCATTAAATGACCTTTTCACCCTTGAACTAAGGATGGATAAAGGTTCAAGGCATGACCCGATGTTACCCTATGCAAAAAGAATGCTCGACCGAGCAGGTGCGGGAGAAATTTCTTCTAACGACCTAAAAATTGAATGGTATAAACTCGGGACAGACTTTGCATTTGCTGTCCGAGAACAGATGAGTTCCCTTATCCTGAGTGGTTTAGATGAAAACTTCGAATCCTCTCTCAAGCTTGGCCGAAATCTAATAGAAAATCCGAACATATCGGATCAAACCTGGGGAGAAACTAAAAATATAATTATCTCAGAGCGAGATGATGAGGAAAAAGACCCGCGAGCAATTAGTAACGCGCTCGCACACTTCCATCGCTATGGCAAAAGATCGAGGTATTTAGAGCGGCCGAGTGACTCTGATTTAAATTCTACCACCGTTCAAGAGTTATCTTCCATGCTCTCTGAATTACTTCAGGTAAGAAGAACCGTTCTTTATTACGGACCTAAGTCACCGGAGGAAGTAATGGAGGCAATCAGCAAGGGTTTTATCGGGAACCTCGACAGTAAAAATCAAACGGAGCCGTTTGAGACTCTTCGTTCGCACAAGGCCGCTCAAAATCAAATTTACTTTTTTGAAAAAGAAATGGCACAGGCTCAAGTCCGACTCGAATTCGCTGCTGGGACTTATGACGAGAAAGAAATGCCTGCTATCCAAATCTTCAATGAGTATTTTGGAGGAGGAATGGCAGGACTTGTATTTCAGGAGCTTAGGGAAGCTAGGGCATTAGCATATTCAGCTTGGGCAAATTACTTTACTGCTTCCCATCCTGATGAGGAAAACATTCTCGTCGGCTCAATTGGCTGCCAGGCTGATAAAACAATTGAAGCTGTACATGCATTCATGGATCTTTTGGAAAATATGCCCCTAAACCATACTCGATGGGAATCGACACATTCCTCTATTCTAAGTAGTTACAGAACAAACCCTATTCCTTTCCGAAGTACTGGCGGATATGTCTATGATATGAAGATTTTAGGACTTGATAAAGACCCAAGGGAAAATCGCTTTGACATTCTTAAAGGTGCGACAAGTAAAACGTTAAAGGAGTTTTATGAGCAAACGATTAAACCTAAAGCTAAACTTCTCTCAATTGTGGGAGATTCGACTAAAATCGACCTGGCAGAACTTGAAAAAATTGGCCCTGTTACTCAAATTAAGTCTGAACAGCTGTTTAATCGCTAAGAGGGTTCTGGTGTGCTCCACGGGTTGAGGAAAAACCTCCGTCTAATGGCTTGTTATCAGGTATAGAAAGAACATTACGAAAAAAACTGAACACTTTTTCGCACTCTTTTTCTCGCGCTGTAGCATCTTTTAATCGCAATACAATCCTTTGCTCAACTCCTGTCTGAATTTCAGTAAGCGTACAATTACAAGTCGACTTTCCATTGCTTGTGGAAATTTCCACGACATCGATGCACCCCATTGGAATACAACCCAATTCATCTCCATCGACTTCCATACGCAGAGAAACTCTTTTTTGGGCAAAATTAAACATACGCGTATAGTTAATGCGTAGACCAGCTTGATTTTCCACCATGGACTCCAGCCCAGACCGTAAAATTTTAAGGATTTCAATAGATCGTTCCATTTGAACCGTGCAATCTCGCTTAAATCAGGATAAATAGGCAATAGGAAATTTAAATTATTCTAAAATAAATAGTAGCTTGAAAAAACTGTCGGGGAAAAAAATAAAAGAAGACCCACTTTATCAAGAATGCCTTGAAAAGGCGGAAGGAAATGAAATAAGAGCATTGGCAATCTACCGTTATCGCACATCAGATCAGCAAAAAACGATTGGCGAAGATCTCGATCAAAAAGAAAAATGGCCCATGCTTGCTCCACTCATCATACTTTATTCTCTCGGAACGATTGGCGTTCTAGCACTCGTTTTTGGTTTTCTAGCAAGCCGTTTGAACTGGTGGTAAAATATCAATTTACAAACCCTTATCCTCTTATTTTCTGCTAAAGATTCATAATTTCTGGCAGTCATCGAATAAGAGATTTTTGGAAGGGTAATTATCGGTAGTTTGAAGCTACAGAGATTCAGATCTTATCCACGCACCAGCAGAAGAATAATTCGAGCTAAAATATCAAGGTTTTCAATCTGAGTTATGTTTTAAAAATCAAAAATTGAACTAATATAGCCAAGTATAAGAAAGTAGTAATTGTTAGCTTTTCTACCAAACATAATTAAAAAAATTTAAATCCTGAGATTTTATTAATCCAATTTTTTAATTAAATATTTGAATATATATCCTATATTTAGGTCTTCAAAAATTTTTGTAAGTTAAAATACACTACGTCTTTTAATATAGAAACCATTGAGAATATGTTAGGTTTTTTAACTTGCATTGATATTATTTATCGAACCTAATTATCTTATGAATTTCTTTTCCGAATACCTGAACACACTCGTTCGTAATCATCCGGACAGTATCTCTAGGATAGCACATAATGCAGAACTGAGCCGTCCATCGTTTTATGATTTGATCAATGGTAAAAACCTTCCCCGGAAATCAACTTTAACTAGGATAAGCACTGCACTTTCATTATCTGAAAGTGCAGGAAAAAAACTTGGGGATTTAAACGAAGCAGAACGGTTGCGCACATCACGCAAAGAACAGAAGTTTTATTATAAAGAGAAAAAACATCTTGTTTCTGAAATGAGTACCAAACTACTCGCCAAAGGAAATGAAATCTCACGCCCTAAAGGACCTAATCAAGCAGACTTAATACTCCGTCAAAATACTCACCGATTTCCAATTCTCATTTGCCCTTCCATTCTCGACCCCTCCATAATACTAGGACGATTACTCACATACATGTTTAACCTTTCAGCATCCAAAGGTTATCTTTGTACTCCTGATATCAAATCATTGGATAAAAAAAACATTCAACTCTTTATTTCACATAGAATAAAAGTTTTATCCGTCAAAGGCCTACTCAGAGAATTTAACTTATAGAACCAAGCTGCGCAATATCTTAAATCACTGTATATCATGCTCTTAAAATTCAATTAAATATATTACCCTCCCCTACCCTACTGATCAGAAATTAAAACTTTCAATTTATAAACTATAATTTCAAATAAATCGTGTTTCAAGGGCACGCATTGAAAATTAGCTAATCTTGGTTAGTTATAACGATTTATCGACTTCCTTTTTCTGCTACTTTGATAGTCTTTTCAATTTCTTCAAGAAGGAAGACTTTTAGGTTCACGGGACCAATATTCAGAATTTTAAAGTTCCAAAGGCAAAGTACCATTATAATCTATTTTTTAAAGAGTACGGAGAATGTCCACTAATGAAAGGACTCCATATCCGGGCAAAACTCGGATTTTATCATCATATTTTGCGGGTGGCTCAACCCCCCTTCGGGTAATATGGGAATTGAAAAATAGTTACGAAGTCACCATGGAGATAATTAAAATTCTTGAGATTGGACCACCCAAAAACATATAGAAAGTATCGGCTATAATTTGTGCTTTTTGATGATTTACACCAAAGGCTACCTCCGTTACCTCTGCAATGGTTGAAAGAGGCTGAAAAAAACTTAATGAAAACAACTCCTGCTCCTTTTATTCCGTATTCTCCAATCGCCATATCTAAAATTTCAGACATGACAGCAGACTATGAAATCATGGAAGGGTTGAAATCCACAGTTTCTCAGAATAATAAAAGTTCTCCTATTCCATAAGTAATATTGCCCGATCTAATACAATAAAAGATCTGAACTGGGTTACCTTATTTTTTGTGCTTGATAAAAAAATGGCTTAAACAAATCAGACATTTAGTAATCAACACTTCATACCTTGTTTGTTGACGAACCCGCTCATCTTCTATAACAGTAATAGCCTTTAAAGTGGGTCGGTAGCTCAATCGGTAGAGCAGTGGCCTTTTAAGCCATTGGTTCCGGGTTCGAGTCCCGGCCGGCCTACCACTCTAATTCTTTTTCTAGTTTAAAGATATCAGTCTTACCAGATGGGAGTACTGGAATCTCTTTAATTTTTTTCATCTTTTTCGGAATCCAAAGATTAGGAATTCCTTTGAGAGTCAAATTTTTTCGTAATTCCGAAAAATTTATTTCCTTATCGATAACCAAAATAAGTTGTTCGCCCTTACTTTCATCTGGCTGTCCAATGATGACCAAACCGAAATCTTCATCTCTGTTTGGATCAAGTAACTTCCTAACCTCATCTTCAACCGTTCCATGAGGTACCATTTCTCCTCCAATTTTCGAAAAACGAGATAATCGCCCTTCTATATAGAGAAAGCCTTCATTGTCGATATAACCCAAATCTCCGGTAATAAACCATCCGTCATCAGTGAGAACTTCATTTGTTTTTTGAATTTCATCTAGGTAACCGTTAAAAATATTAGGACCTCGGAAACATAAGAGTCCAGATTCTCCCTGAGATTGCTCACAATTGGTCTCTGGGTGAATAGTTTTACATTCAATCGAAGTAAACAATTTACCAACTGAACCTTTCCTCGAACCTTTCCCAGGTAAATTAAAACTTATACCTGGTGATGTTTCAGTTAAGCCATACCCTTCCAAATAAGCGCAATTGGCAAATTCCTCCCACTTTTCTTTAAATGAATCTGGACTTTTTTCTGCACCTGCTACGACATAGCGAAGGGAAATAAAATCGTCTTTTTTTGCACGGTTCAAAAAGCCGCGTAGAAATGTTGGTGTACCCAAAAGAAAAGTTATCTTCTCATTTCTGATTGCCTGTAAACCAATTTTCACATCAAGAGGTGAAGGAACTGTAACTATTGGAATATCATAAAGAATAGGAAAGCAGGTAGCCACAGTGAAACCAAAGCTGTGGAAAAGAGGTAGATTTGCCAAAATCTTCGCTTCACGATCAAAAAGGTTTAACCGTTCGATCTGCTGGCAATTCGAAAGGATATTGGCATGAGTAAGAACCACTCCTTTTGGCTCCCCTGAGCTTCCACTGGTAAAAAGAAGCGTTGCTTCCTGTTGAGTAACCCTTACTGGAATTTGCAGAAAATATGCAGAAATCTTTGCAGGCAGAATAAGCAGAATAAACTCTAAGATTAAACGGTGAGGGCTTTTAACCAAACCTTTCAACCATGAAGAAATTTCAAAAATATCTTTTGTCCATGGAAATTCTGGAAACTTCTCCATCATTTTTCCAGCAGTTACAATCGTTGTAATTCCAGCTTTCTCGATAAGCTGTCTGGCAACTTTATTACCAAGGGAAAAATTAAGGTTTACCGGAACCTTACCAGAAAAAAAAATCGCTAAATTTGCAATAGTTCCTGCCAATCCAGGGGGAAGGACAACACCTACTCTCTTGGAATTAACTTTGTTTCTTAAGTGTAAACCAAGTTTTACAGATAGAAGTAGTAGTTTATTCCGCTCACAAAAAAAAGGTTTCGGCAACCCGTAATCAACCAAAGGTAATATCTTTGATTTTTTTCTAAGTGCCAAAAAGAAGGCATGGGCTAAGTGCTCAGAATTTTTTTTCATTCGTTAAAATTTCAATTTTAAACGATCGCCTTTGTGGTTGCCATAAAAACCTTGAACAAGATAATAAAAAAATGAATCGTTTCTCTAATATACATTGTTATAAAGGAGCCAGCTTACAAAAATCCATTCGAATTTCGTAGCCCGCTTCTCGGGATATTTGTCTGTTCGAGAATCGGGCTGTTAAACATTCTGTTACCCATTATTTTATCCTGAGTAACAAATAAAAAATAATCTCAATCCTTTCAATTTATATTTACCGTGAACAATTCTGAAAATAATCAAACCGTTATATATGACACCACACTGCGAGACGGTTCCCAAGCAGAAGGAGTTTCTTTTACTGTTACCGCAAAGCTTCGAGTTGCTGAGAAACTGGATCAGTTCGGAATTGATTACATTGAGGGTGGTTGGCCCGGAAGTAACCCGAGAGATATGGCTTTCTTTGAAAAAGCTGCAGATCTTTCTCTTAATCATGCTAAAATTGCAGCTTTTGGATCTACCCGAAGAGCATCTGCAGCAGTTGAGGACGATCCACAAATCAAACTTCTTTTAGATGCAAACACCCCAGTTGTGACTATTTTTGGTAAATCCTGGCTTTTGCATGTGACTGATGTTTTACGGACTACTCCTGAGGAAAACCTCGCCATGATTGAAGACTCTGTTCGCTTTTTAAAAGAACAGGGCAAGGAGGTAATTTATGATGCGGAACATTTCTTTGACGGGTATACCGATAATTCAGAATATGCGTTATCCACTCTAGCCGCTGCGGAAAAAGGTGGTGCCGATTTTTTAGTTCTTTGTGAAACAAATGGTGGGAAGCTTGTTCCAAAGGTCAGGGAAATCACTCAAACTGTCGTCACAAAATTTCCGAATACATCCATTGGTATGCATTGTCATAATGATGCCGGCGTCGGAGTAGCAGTTAGCCTCACAGGAATAGAGGTCGGTGCAAAAATGGTACAAGGCACAATGAATGGGTACGGAGAAAGAAATGGAAATGCCAACCTAACGACCATTATACCGAATTTAGAGTTGAAAATGAACCATAAGACCAACTGTGGTGTAAACCTTTCAAAACTACGCGATCTTTCCTTCTTTATTGACGATGCAACAAACCTGAGACCTGACATTCGGGCACCTTATGTAGGAGCTGCTTCTTTTGCTCACAAAGGAGGCGTTCATGCTGATGCAGCGTCCAAGTCGACTAGAAGTTATGAGCATATTGATCCTGCATTGGTAGGGAACCGAACCCGAGTACTCGTTTCAGATATGTCCGGACGAAGTAGTATCATGATGAAAGCCAAGGAAATGGGAATGGAGGTGGACGGGCGTTCTCCAGAAATGAAATCTTTTCTCGAAGAGTTGAAAAGACTTGAATTTCAAGGCTATGAATTCGAAGCAGCTGACGCGTCCTTTGACCTCTTGTTGAAACGTTTTCTTCGAGGGGAAGACCCAGCTTTTGATGTACTGCGATACCATGTTGGAGTCTCCAGCGAGGAAGGAACAGACAAATCTACTTCTGAAGCAACTGTTAAACTACAAGTAAAAGAAGAGGTTCGTCATGTCGTGGCAGAGGGAAATGGGCCTGTATCTGCATTGGATCACGCACTAAGAAAGGCTTTGGAGAATGACTACCCATTCATCCAGAAAGTCCGCCTAGTCGATTTTACGGTCAGAATTCTAGAAAGTAATCTTGGTACGGACGCAATAACCCGGGTACATATTGAATCAACGGACGGACAAAAAACTTGGGGCACGGTAGGGGTAAGCGATAATGTGATTACCGCAAGTTGGGAAGCATTGGTCGATTCAGTTTCACACAAAATTCAATTGGAATCCTCTGAAAATTCATGAATATTTACACGCGGTCCAGTGGGTCTCCAAATAGATGAATTTGTAGAACGAAAGCAAATATTGGTGGGAATTCCTAAATTAGCAGCCAAATGACCAGGTCCAGAATCATTTCCCCAAAATTCAAAAACTCCCTCGCTTAAATTGCTTTTGTATTCTTCTACAGAAGAAGGTTGAACATACTTAACTCGTCCTGAAAAAAGGAATTTCGTCTCTTTAAAAGTTTTGAATATTTTCCAGTCTGCCTCTCCAAAGCAAAATGTAACCAGATTAGAACTCTTCTTTTTCAACCAATTTTCAGCTAAGTTTTTGTAAAAGGAAAATGGCATATTTTTATATTCTCCACCACTTCCGGGGTGAATCCACATATTTGAATTTTTACTCCAATCGTCCCCTATCCATGCATTTGATAAAATGGACGGTAAAAAAGGTGTGTTCATTTTTTCAAACATAACTCTAACAATATGAGAACCTTCCGTAGGTCTTGAAGCTAAAATGAAAATCTGATTTGCTCCTAAATTCTGCAATTCATCTTTCCATTCTATATCATCCCAGAATGTAAAAATATCTGCCCCCTCAATTTTTTTTGAAATTTGAGATAACCCATGATCTAAATCAAATAATTCAGGAAGTCCGTTCCTTTTATTAACTAAAAAAAAATACGCTGGTTTAGTTAAAAAAACAACTTCACGATAAGAATTTTGGATATGAGAAAGTAAAGGTAGTGTTAAAATAAAATCTCCCAAGCCTCCTCCGCGAAAAACAATAGCTTTATCTCTAAATGTTAATGGCAAAGAGATTTCTTTACTCATCAAAGGGTAAAATTAACTGATTTTATCTTCAATAAAAGAGCGAATAGCAACTGCGTCGCAGCAAATTGAAAATTTTACACTCTTTTTTTCTTTTAATTCTTCTAAAATAGCCGACTTTGGTTGCGGCAATGAAGCTGTTTCATAAACATCAGGAAATTTTGCGGCATGAGCAGTGGCAAGTATAAGATATTTCTCTGAATTTTTTAAATCCTTAAAAGCACAGGCAGTGTGAGGATCAACTAGATAATCATAATTGTCCTGTACATTCCGAATGATTTCAGGAATTTCATCATCGGAAACTGAGGAACTTGAGAATCCATCTACCTGAAAATTGTCAAAGCGATACTTTCCTTCCTTTGCAAAAATTGCCATTATCTGAGTAAGTTTTTGCGTATCTCCATCAAGAATGAAATAAAGCAATCTTTCAAAATTTGACGCGATCTGTATATCCATAGAAGGAGCAAGGCTTTGCGTGACCTCACTCAGTGAATATTGGCCGTATTTAAACAGTCGGTGAAGAACATCATTTTGATTGGTTGCCACCTGAAAGCCTTTGATGGGCAATTTCATTTTTGTTAATAACCAACCCGCAAAGACATTTCCAAAATTTCCGGTTGGAACAACAAAAGTTGTGTTTAAACGATCTTCCTTCTCTAATTTTAACCAAGCAAAAAGATAGTAGACAGATTGAGCGAGAATTCGGGCTAAATTAATAGAATTAACAGCAGACAGACCAACTTTTTTCTTAAATTCAAGATCAGAAAATATTTCTTTTACGGCTCGTTGAGCGTCATCGAACGTACCTTCAATAGCCAAAGGAAAAACATTATCTGATGCGGAGCAAGTCATCTGCCTTTCCTGAAGGGGAGAAACTTTTCCATCAGGAAATAAAATAAAAACCGTTACCCCTTTTTTTCCCAACAACCCAGCGATTGCAGCTGCTCCCGTATCACCGGAAGTCGCTCCAAGAATCGTTAAATCTCTACCGCTTTTTTTAATTTGTTCCTCATACAGATTACCCAGAAGCTGAAGTGCAAAATCTTTAAAAGCCAATGTTGGACCGTGAAAAAGTTCCAATACTTTTAGGTTTTCATCAAGAGATACGATCGGGGCAATTTCATTATGAGAGAATTGAGAATAAGAATCTTCCACAATTTCACGTAAAGTATTCTCATTGATATCAGTGGCAAATAAACGGAAATAGGAAAAACAAAGTTCGGAATAGCTCATATTCTCCCATTCGAAAAGAAAAGGGGTTATGTCAGGAAATTCACTTGGCAGGTACAAACCGCCGTCAGGTGCCAAGCCCTGGGAAACCGCCTCCGAAAAAGAAACCGAACCCGCCTGTCCTCGGGTACTAACAAATTGCATTGGATTACTTACCTAAATCAAATGCTTGGTGAGCAACCCGGGTCGCATCATCACAATTTTCAGGACTAACACCCACTGAAATTTTAATCTCCGATGTACTGATCATCAGCATATTAATACCAGCGTTAGCGAGTGCTTCAAAAAATTTCGATGCCACTCCCGAATGCGAGCGCATACCAACACCAACCACTGAAATCTTGGCAATATTGGTACTTTTCCCAAGTTTACCTCCAACCTGCCCTTGGAAATGTTCCTTCAATGCTTTTTCTGCACGAAAGGCATCTTCCGACGGAACCGTGAAGGTTAAGTTAGCTTTCCCATTGCGGGCCACATTTTGAACGATCATGTCAACCACCACGCCGGATTCTGACATAACCTTAAATATGGCAGCAGCAGCACCGGGACGGTCTGGCAGTTCTGTAATACTTAAGCGTACTTGATTTTTATCCATGGCTACACCACTTACAAGTGTATCCTCGAGAGATTTTACTTTTTTCTTCACGGTCGTTCCTGTTTTGTTGGAAAATGTTGAGCGAACTTCAAATGAGATATTATGTTTTTGGGCAAATTCAACTGCACGTGTTTGCATGACTTTTGAACCACTGCTTGCGAGTTCCAACATTTCCTCATAATTGATCGCGGTAATCTTGCATGCATTTGGAACGATACGTGGATCTGCAGTGTAGACACCTTCCACATCAGTAAAAATTTGGCAGCTTTTTGCTCGTAACCAACCAGCCAGAGCTATGGCACTTAAATCAGAACCACCGCGACCAAATGTCGACAGGTCACCTTGATCACTAACCCCCTGAAAGCCTGCTACTACTACCACATTTCCCGCTCTCAATTGCTTGCGAATATCCCCACCCCTAACCTCGCGAATTCGAGCTTTGGTATGAATACCCTCAGTTAAAATTTCTGCCTGCCAACCGGTTCTTGAAATTGCCGGTACCTTTAGCGCATGAAGAGCGAGCGTCATCAAAGCAATCGTTTCCTGCTCTCCGCATGTCATTAAAACATCCATCTCACGTTCAGTGGGATTTTTCAAAATAGCACTGGCTCGTTCAATCAGTTGATTGGTAACCCCTGCCCTTGCCGAAACAACAACCACTACTTGGTGTCCCTCATTAACAGTTTTTTTAACCCGCTTTGCAACCTGCTTGATACGATCAACATCAGCCACCGAAGTACCACCAAATTTTTGAACAACAATACTCATTTTTCAATAAAACCATTAGGATCAAACATACGAAATAAAACCGGTTTTTCTTTAACACCATCTAATTTCTCGAGCGAATTTATTGCCAAACCTATCGAGTGCTCATTAGTTTGATGTGTTGTTAAAATAATCGACGCAGACTGTTTTTCATCATTCGGGGTTTGGGAAACCGTTGCCAAACTAACATCGTGATCTGCGAGGCATTCCGCTACTTTCGCAAGCTGACCAGGCCGATCATCCACTGATAATCTTAAATAAAAACTGCCAGAAATTTCCCTTAATGGAGCGGGTTCACATTCATCTGGAGTGACATGTAAAAGTTTTGGCGGAGAAGCCTGCCCTTGCATGCCCTTCACCACATCTACAATGTCACTAATAACTGACCCGGCCGTTGGATCCTGACCGGCACCCCGCCCAGTTAGAACAACAGTACCCACAACCGTTCCAGTTAAACTAATACCATTAAAAACTCCGTCTGTTTGAGCAATTGTTTCATTCATTGGCACCAGTGCAGGGTAGACTCCAATCGAAACAAAATTTTTATCAAAGCTTCGTCGAATCACTCCAATTAGCTTTATCTTACAATCCAACTCTCGTGCAGCAGATAAGTCTTCATTTGAAATTCTACGAATTCCCTCCACAGTGGCATCCTTTAAATTAATCCACATTCCATGAGCTAAATATCCAAGAATAACGGCCTTGTGTGCAGCATCAACTCCATCCAAGTCAAGAGACTCATCTGACTCTACATAGCCAAGTTCTCGAGCATCACCAAGTACTTCATCAAACGATGCTCCCTCGTTCTCCATCCTTGTCAGAATGTAGTTTGAAGTACCATTCATTATTCCGTAAATTAAGGGAAACTCATTGGCAACAAGGCTTTCACGGAGCACTTTAATTATTGGAATTCCCCCTGCCACACTTGCTTCAAAAGCGTATCGTACTCCAGCTTTTTCGGCTGCCTTAAACAATTCATCACCGTGTTCACATATTAGAGCTTTATTTGCCGTAATGACGGGTTTACCTTGCTCAAATGAACGAAGAGTCAGTTCTCTCGCTTCCTCTACTCCGCCAATAAGTTCGCATATGATATCAATATCAGGATCATCTACAATCGAACGAGAATCAACGGTTAAAACATTCGAAGCAACACTCACTGTTCTCTCTTTGTTTAGAGACCGAACAGATGCTCGTGTTGGAACAAGTCGAATTCCAAGTATTCTCTCCCAAGCACTTTCGTTTTCCGACAAATGCTTCCATGTACCCTGTCCAACAGTTCCAAAACCAAGTATCCCAACCCGTAATGTCTTTAATTCATTCATAATATATTTGGATTAGAAAGATTTACTTTTTTTTCTGAAAACGGTTTTCTGTTCCCTGCCTTAATCGAGAAATATTTGATCGGTGCCTCCATACAATCCAGGCCATAACTACGAGTGCTAATACAACTTTACCAAGTGCCCCTGGTTGATCAACCATCCACACATTTACGAGTGCACAAACTGGCAAACTACAGCCAAAACCAATAGAAGCCAGTGCCACATATCGTGTGGAGAAAAAGATAATTAACCAAGTCACCAATCCAATAATTAAGCAACCAGGCATAACTCCGAGTAGTCCACCCATTGTACTTGCCACTCCTTTGCCCCCACGAAAACCTGAGAAAATTGGGTATGTGTGGCCAAGAACAGCTCCAGGTAGTCCCCACAAACCCAAACTGGCATCCCCAGAAAAAGATACCATAGGAAATAAAAACCATGTCGTGGCTAGCAATCCTTTTAGGAAATCCAGAATAAAAACTGCATATCCAGCAGGTTTCCCAATGGTTCTTAGTACATTTGTAGCACCTGGGTTTCCACTTCCAACTGAAAAAATATCAACCCCATTTCTTTTGGCAATAATTACTCCAAAAGGAATCGAGCCTAATAAATATCCGACTAGAGTAACACCTACTGTTTCAACCGAAAGCATGATAAATGGGGGTTAGAGGGCTTTAGAAATTACTATCCCTGTCGGGAAATTCTCGCTTCCATGATATCGGGGTCAGCCTCAAGCATCCGAAGTGCTTCCTCATCAGGTTCTTCATCTAATTCGCAAATGGTAAGTGCCAAATCACCACAATCTGCTCTACTCAAAGACATATTGGCAATATTAACACCATGATCGCCCAAAATTGTACCGAGTTTCCCAACAATTCCAGGTTTATCAACATTACGCACAACTAACAAAAGGTCTACCGGACGAACCTCAATTGCTTGGGAATCGACTTCAACAATACGAGGATCATTTGCTTTTCCAAGCAAAGTTCCTTTTACGGATCTTGCCATTCCATCACTCGATAGAGTCTTTACCTCAATAAGTTCGTTATAATCAACAACGGAAGATGATTTTGTAACTTCTACCTGAATTCCAAGTGATTTGATTTTATGAGGAGCATTTACATCATTGATCCCACCGTCGCCAGCAATTCCTGCTAACCACCCTTTCTGGACGGCACGGGTTAGGGGGATGCTGTCAAAGTCTACAATCCCGCCCCAAAAAGTAATATTAATGGAAGAAACATTTTCCTGAGCCGACTGGCGAGCAAAACTTCCCAAGCGATGACAAAGATCAAGGTAAGGCTGGAGAGTAAGCAAATCCTTGGGATCAATAGAAGGCATGTTAATCGCATTTCGAATGCGCCCCCCCTGCAACACCTCGGCAATTGCTTCTGCAATCTCCACGCCTACGCTTTCCTGTGCTTCTGCTGTGGAAGCTCCCAAATGGGGCGTCAAATTTAAATTTTCCAAACCACGAAATGGATGGTCTTCCGGTAGAGGTTCTTGTTCATAAACATCCAATCCTGCTGCAGCAACCTTCCCACTCTTTAAAGCTTCGACAAGGGCAGACTCTTTTATAATTCCCCCACGGGCACAATTAAATACCCGAACGCCATCTTTCATTTTATCGAAAGCAGCTTCATCAACCATATCCTTTGTATCCTTGGTTAAAGGCATATGAACAGTTAAATAGTCAGCCTGAATAAACGCTTCTTCCAATTCAACTTTTTCGACATCAAGTTCTTTTGCCCGCTCTTCAGTAAGATATGGATCAAAAGCTATTACTTTCATTTCGAATGCTTTTGCCCGTTTAGCAACTTCAACACCAATTCTTCCCAAGCCCAAAACGGCCAGTGTTTTAAATCTTAACTCTGCACCTTTTAACTGCTTTCTTTCCCATAATCCATCGCTCATACTTGTTACACCACGAACAACTGGTCGGGTGCCACAAAGCATGTGAGTAAAAGTTAATTCCGCGGTTGCAATGGTATTTCCACCAGGGGTGTTCATGACAATTACTCCAGCCTCAGTGGCTGCATCTATATCAATATTATCAACCCCCACACCTGCACGACCCACTGCTTTCAACTGAGTAGCTCCCGCAATTACTTCTTTTGTAATCTTTGTATCACTACGAACAATAATTGCAGAGGCATCCTTGGAAATATCCAATAGTTCTTGAGTGGATGATCCGTAGGCTTCAACCACCTCGAAATCATCCTGCTTTTTCAGAAAATCAACTCCAAGTGGGGAGATACGGTCAGCAACGAGAATCTTCATCGTGTTATAAGTAAAGAGTTTTAAATTGTCAGAATTCGCAAAAAAGGCAATGAGGAAAGATTTTTCATAATTTTTACTTTCCCAAGCGACCTGATCAAGGCATTATGATAAGTTATCATGTTCGAATCACTCACAGAAAAATTAAGCCTTACACTTCGCAACTTAAGAGGAGTTGGGAAACTAACCGAAGACAACATTAGCGAAGCTCTTGGTGAAGTCAGGAAAGCACTGCTTTCAGCAGATGTTCACTTTCGTACTGCACGTGAATTTGTAGATGAGGTCAAAGATGCATGCCTTGGGCAGGAAGTTTTAAAATCAGTTTCTCCCGGTCAGCAGGTTGTTAAAATTATTAACGATGAGTTGATCAAACTACTGGGTGAAGGCTCAACACAAATAAAAGAGGATAAACCCCTTCGAGTAATGATGGTGGGTCTACACGGTGCCGGAAAAACAACTACCAGTGCCAAGTTAGCCAAAAGAATGGCAAAAGAAGGAAGAAAACCAATGCTGGTTGCTTGTGATGTTTATAGGCCAGCCGCTATCGACCAGCTTGAAATTCTCGCAAAGAACGAAGGTTTCCCCTGCTACTTGGACCGGGAAAATAAAGATGTACCTTCACTTGCGCGCAAGGGGTGGGAGGAATCCAAAAAAAATGGATCTGACCTGATCATTTTTGATACAGCTGGTAGATTGCAAATTGATGATGATTTAGTTGGCGAATTAGAAGAGTTAAAAAAACAGATTAATCCACACGAAATTCTCTTAGTTGCAGATGCAGCACTTGGACAAGAAGCAGTCAATGTTGCGAAAACATTTCATGACCGGCTAGATATTACCGGTATTGTTCTGACCAAAATGGACGGAGATGCACGGGCTGGTGCAGCACTGTCGATGAAAAAAGTTACTGGTGCACCGATCAAATTCATGGGCGTGGGTGAAAAAATTGAGGAATTTGAAGTTTTCCACCCCGACAGGCTTGCATCGCGAATTCTTGGAATGGGAGATGTGGTTTCCTTGGTCGAAAAAGCTCAGGAGCATTTGGATGAGGAAGAATCCATGCGAATGGCTGAGAAAATGCTCAAAGCTGAGTTCGATTTTGAGGATTTTCTTTCCCAAATGAGGCAAATGAAAAAAATGGGGTCAATGGGATCCATTGCAAAGATGATGCCAGGCATGGGAAATATTCAGGTCGGTGATAAGGAAGAAAAGGCATTGGCTCGGCATGAGGCAATTATTCTATCAATGACAAAAGAGGAAAGACGACTTCCTCGCATTCTTGCTGGTTCACGAAGAAAGCGTATTGCAGATGGATCAGGTGTACAAATTCGAGATGTAAATCAATTAATCAAGCAGTTTTCACAAATGCAAAAAATGATGAAAAAGATGAAAGGCGGGAAAATGAAACAAATGATGAATGCATTTGGTGGTGGTGGTGGGATGCCGGACTTAGGTGATATGGACCCAAAAGAATTAGCAAAGCTAGCCAAGCAATTTAAATAGAACAAGTATTTACTATACTGGATCGATTGCCCCCTGCACTCTTTTCATAAATCCATTCAAGGCATCCTTTTGGTTAAGACCTTCTTCACAGATTGTTTTCTGAACTTCAATAGCACCATATAAATTAGATATGCACTCTCCAATCACATCAATCTCTTCATCCTTAAGCCCCTCGAATTCCGTTATGTGTTCGAGCACTTCTATGGTTTCATGGATGTAATCCTCATCATTTTCACCGATAAAATTATGGATATGCTTAATCAGTGGCAGCTTCATCGATAAAAGATATTAGTAAATCTGCTTTGTTTGTCTGGATTTGATTGGTGCAAATTCCGTTTTTAAAAACCGCAAATGTTGGAAGATTAGATACATCTGCTAATTTTCTGGATTCAGGAAACTTTTCAGCATCGGCCAAGACAAATGATAAGTTATCGTATTCGACTGACTTTTTCTTGAACTTAGGCTTCATAATTCTGCAGTTTCCGCACCAACCGGCAGAATACTGAACAAAAACGGTAGAATTATCTTTTACAATTTGACCTAGGTTATCCTCGGAAAGCTCGTGTACCATAAGGATTAGTGCGAACTCAGGTAGGACGAAACTCCATCCCGGTTTGCATTCATTGCATCTTTTCCATCCTCCCAATTTGCAGGACAAACCTCGCCTTTTTCTTGAACGTGGGTGTATGCATCAATCAGTCTTAAAAATTCGTTAACATTTCTTCCAATTGGCATGTGGTTAATACCTTCATGAAAAACAACACCTTCTTCATCTATCAAATAAGTTGCTCGATACGGAACACTGTCACCATCAACTAGAACTACTCCAGTTTCATCATCAACTCTTTCATTGGTTTCATCTAGAATACCAAGTGTATTAGCTAAGTTACGGTTGCTGTCTGCAAGTAAAGAGTATGTAACGCCTTCAATCCCACCGTTATCCTTGGGAGTATTCAGCCAAGCGAAGTGAACTTCTGCAGTGTCGCATGATGCACCAACTACTAAAGTATTCTTTTTTTCGAATTCGCTTAAGGACTCCTGAAATGCATGCAATTCAGTGGGGCATACAAAAGTAAAATCTTTGGGATACCAAAAAAGGAGAATTTTCTTCTTCTTGTTTACTGCTTGATCGAAAATATTAAGCGAAAATGTGTCGCCCATATCGTTCATGGCATTAACAGTTATATCAGGGAATTTTTTTCCAACAGCAGTCATTGAATGTATATATTAAGTTAAAATGTATTTTTATATAAGTCTAAGTTGATTAATAAGTCAGACTAGCTTGGTCTAAACTTTCATCAAGGAATATTTGTAAAAAAATTAGTTATTTTAGTATGATCTTTTACTCCGGGTGATTTTTCCACACCACTGTTCGCATCAACATGCCTTGCATCTGTTGTATTAACTGCAAACTCAATATTATTTGGAGAAAGACCACCAGCAAGAATCCATTTTTTTGAATTATATTCTCTTTGCCATCTGTAGAAACCATCCCAATTTGATCTTTCTCCTGTCCCTCCAAACTTATCTTCCGAATAAGCATCTATTAAAAAAGTTTCAGCAAGTGGAAGTATGCTTTCAGGAAAGCCTAGCTCAGTGGGTAATTTAGGTGCTAACCACAATTTATCAGGGCCAACCATATCGGACCATTCTTTTATAATATCAACTGGAAAATCATATGAAAAATGAAGCTGAATGGATCCAAAACCAAAATTTATTATTTCTTTCAACTCCTCTATCTCTGGCTCAACCTGCACGCCAACCATGCAGCATGGTTCAATTTCAAGAGATTTATTAATGTTACTAATCTCATGTAATTCAATATTTCTAGGTGACTTTTCATAAAGAATAAAGCCAAGCCTAGATGCACCACACTGAAGGGCAAAATCTGCATCAACTTCTCGGGTTATTCCACAAACCTTTACAGATACAGACATTTTTAATTTATCCAGTGTAAAATATCTCTAGTGACTTTACCATAGATTCTAAAGTTGAATCCTCAGCTTCCAAATCAACAGAAAGATTATTCTCCAGCAGTGTCTTTGAAGTTTGTGGCCCCATACTACAATGAATAGGTTGCTTTGCCCCTTTTTCAAGGACAATATCTTCTTCCTGTTCTATGTATGAAAGAGCGGCTGAGGAACTTGCAAAAACGATGGCATCTGCTCCATTTTCAATAAATGTAGCACGATCTGGTGCCTCATTGACATCTGCAAAATCGGTTTGGTAGATGGGTAATGTATCAACAATGGCATGACCAACAGATTCTAATAACCCAACCAAAATATCACTGTTCCGGTTTCCTACTATTACGAGGATATTAGCACTATCCAGCGATTCTGTTGCCACTAAATCTTTTGCTAGATCCTCAGCGGTTGTTCGTTTTGGAATTAATTCAACTTCCAAGTTAAATTTCCTTACCACTTTGGCAGTTGCTTCTCCGACACAAGCTATGCGCATTGGACCGAAGCTACGGATATCCGGGAATGCCTTAAAGAATACTTTAAAAAATTCCCTCGCACCATTTGCACTTGTAAAAACAACCCATTCATAAGTTGCAATTCCAACAAAAGTTTCAGCAACAAGTTTTCGATCCTGTTGGGGGACAATTTTAATCAAAGGAAGTTCTATAACTTCGGCTCCTTTTTTTGTTAGCAAGCCCTTCAGGCGGCTCACTTGGCCTTCCGGTCTCGTTATTACGATTCTTTTTCCAAATAGTGGACGGTTTTCAAACCAATTTTGTTTGGTCGATAAACCAACTGAATTTCCGACAAAAATAATTGCCGGCGCCACTAAATTAGCTTTTTTCGCTTCCTTAACTAATTTTCCAAGAGTAGTAACTATTTTATTCTGACTAGGCAGGGTTCCATGACTGACAATAGCTGCTGGCTTATCAGGTGAAAGTCCACCCGAAAGAAGTTTTGCAGTGATTTCAGAAAGTTTACCCATCCCCATGTAAATACAAAGAGTTCCCCCGATCTCCCCAAATTTTGCAAAATCAACACGTAAAGATTCTTTTTCAATATCTTCATGACCGGTAAGAAAAGAGATGGAGGAACCATATTCCCGGTGAGACAAAGGTATTCCAGCATATGCAGCACAGGCGAGAGCAGCAGTTACTCCAGGGACAATCTCGTAGGAAATTTTTGCCTCATCCAATACAATCATTTCCTCGGCACACCGACCAAAAACAAAAGGATCACCGCCCTTTAAGCGGACTACCATTTTCCCCTCAAGTCCTTTACTAACAAGGATTTCTCCTATTTGCTTCTGATCCATCGTGTGTCGACCCGGGCTTTTGCCAACATCAATCTGCTCACAATCAACCGATGCATATTTTCGAAATTCAGCATTGGCCAAGTGATCATAGACAAGAGTTTCACAGGAACTTATCAGAGCAATTGCCTTGCGAGTGATCAGTTCGGGATCCCCCGGACCTGCTCCAACTAGAAATACCTTGCCTTTATTTTTCTGCTCTAACCCAACCATGATGAAATTATTTTAAATACCTCTTCCTCTGAATCATTTGCTATTTTGAGGTTCCTAATACCGCAGGACTCGTGGAAAAAAAATAGATCATCATTTACAACATGCACACCCAGAGCAACCTGACAACCCCCGCCAAGTCTATCGAGAATCGATCGTTCCAAGCGAACTGCACGGCTTGTGGCTAAATGATCCAAAACGACAAACTTTTCTTTTTCCTGCTTTCTAACCTGAATTGCAATGGCTGCCTGTCCAGGGGCAGGAACCATTTCATTGACTGATATTTTTTCGAAAGTCACACCTGGGTAATTCGAAATTCCCAATCGTGAAAGCCCCGCTGCTGCAAGAATAGTTCCATCTGCTTCCCCATTAACAGCAATTTTTCGTAATCGTGTCTCAACATTCCCCCTCAATTCAATCCATGAAACCGATGGGAAACGCAATTTCAACTGAGCAATCCGGCGAGGACTACCTGAGGCCATTACTCCAGTCTCACCAACCTCTCTTCTAATCAAAACATCTCTAGCGTCCTCGCGCTCAGTAAACGCGGCAAGGGTTAAACCGGGAGGGTTTTCAGTGGGTAAATCCTTCGCACTATGAACCGCCAAATCTGCCCGACCTTCCAGTAAGGCAATTTCAAGTTCTTTAGTGAATAACCCCTTGCCACCTTTTTCCTGAAGAGACCAATTCATCTGCCTATCACCTGTTGTTGACATAGGCATTAAATCAACTTCGTTCCCCATTTGATTTTTAATCAAATCTGCAACCCACTCAGCCTGCTTAATTGCTAGCGGACTTTTCCGGGTGGCAAGAACTAATTTATCATTTGAGAGATTCACCCAAACGGATCCATTTTAATTGCCCAAGGCAAGAATAATGCCACGGGTGATGCCATTAAATTGATTTTAGGAATAAGAAGCCTGTGCACCCTTGATATTTTTCTTGGGTATCCAGGACATCAACTGGCGCAACCTCTGACCGGTAACCTCGATTGGGTGCTTTTCTCCATCTTCCAAAAGTTTGTTGTATTTAGGAAGACCGTCCTGATATTCCTTGATCCACTCTTTAGCAAACTTACCCGATTGAATCTCTTTCAGAATCGACTTCATAGACTTCTTAACATTCCCGTTTATAACGCGAGGGCCACGAGTAACATCGCCATACTTGGCTGTTTCTGAGATAGAGAATCTCATACCGGCAACTCCCGACTCGATCATCAAGTCAACGATAAGCTTTAATTCATGCAAACATTCAAAGTAGGCCATTTCTGGGGCATACCCAGCTTCGACCAAGGTTTCGAAACCGGCTTCAACAAGAGCGGATGCACCGCCACATAAAACTGCTTGTTCGCCAAAAAGATCGGTTTCAGTCTCTTCTTTAAAAGTTGTTTCAAGAATACCGGCTTTTGCTCCACCGATACCTGCTGCCCAACCTAAGGCAATTTTTTTAGAGTCTTTTGAGGAACCCTTTAACACAGCAATAAGAGCGGGTACGCCTTTACCCTCTTTGTATTGAGATCGGACAACATGACCGGGACCCTTAGGAGCAACCATTATTACACTAACTCCGCGAGGGGCTTTAATTAGACCGAAGTGAATCGCAAATCCATGGGTAAAGAGAAGGGTTTTACCTTTAGACAAATTTGGCTTAATTTCGTTTTCGTAAACTTCAGCCTGCTTCATATCAGGAACGCCAATCATAATTACATCAGCTTTTTCGGTAGCTTCTGCCACAGAAAGAACTTCAAAACCGTGCCTCTTTGCAACCCGAATAGATTTACTTCCTTTGTAAAGACCAATGATAACATTGCATCCACTTTCCTTAAGATTCAAAGCATGAGCATGCCCTTGTGAACCATAGCCGATAACGGCAAGCGTTTTTTTCTTAATGGCTGTTACTTTAGCCTCTTTTTGAGTGTATACTTTCGCGGGCATAACCGAATGATTTGATTAATTTAATGATTTTAGTGAGAGAATAAAGTAGATGGATTAACTGACGGATCGCCCTCTTCGCAGGGAAACTGTTCCAGTTCTGGCAAGTTCGACAATGCCAAAAGGTTCAATCATTTCCAAAAAGGCGGTTATCTTATTTTCGTTGCCTGTAGCTTCAACCACTAAGGAATCTTTAGCCACATCAATTATTTTACCTCGGAAAACATCACAAATTTGAGTTACTTCAGATCTGTTGGAAGAATTTGCCTTCACTTTTACCATAACTAATTCCCGACCGACACTCTCCGCTCCAATAAAATTCTGAATCTCAATCACATCAATCAATTTATCCAATTGTTTGATACATTGATCCAATGCCTTTTCGTCACCGTTTAGGGTAGCAGTAATCCGGGAACGACCATCTTGGTGAGTGGGACCAACATTAAGCGTATCTATGTTAAATCCGCGCCCACTGAACAATCCGGCTATTCTTGCCAGAACGCCAAACTTGTTTTCGACTAGAACAGAAATTACATGTCGCATGTGTATAAAGAGAGGTAAGTGGTGGACGACACAGGACTCGAACCTGTGACCTACTGGGTGTAAACCAGTTGCTCTAACCAACTGAGCTAGCCGTCCAAAGTTAAATGTAAAAGATAACTAAATAATAAATAGTAGGAAAGTGGCAAGCGCGAATGAAAAACTTACTTTACTTGGACCCTTACTTTTTTGGGTCCTAGAACCGGTTTAGGGAAAGCATTGAAGTTCTTTTTTGAAGGTGCAGTTTTTGCATCTGGTGAACGATTCGAAGAAACTTTTCCATTTGCAGTTGTTGAAACGACTTTTTTGGGCCCCAACCAATAACTGGGCTTACCCACTCCGGTACGGTTACTTTGGTTAGGCATCACTCCTCTCACGCTGGGTGAACCAAGATTCTCTCCCGAAGAAGGTATAGGTAAACTTTGGGAACCAGCCTGTTGAACAGGAAAACCCGGCTCGCTGGGTCGCCCTTTACGAAATTGAAATCGATTAATATCACGTAATGAAATATTGTTGATATTGTTCATCCATTCGTCGACTCGTTTATCTAATTGAGCATAGTAAGCATCACGGAATTCAATGGATGCAGCGGCCGGATTTCGGTTTTCGGTTTCTGTGCCCAAAACTCGTTGGTTATTCTCCACGGCGTAGTTTTGGTTGTAAGGAAACTCAACGGGTAATTTTGTAGTTTCAATCCGTTCGCTTCCCCACTTTTTCTTATTTTGCATTGGAAAACGTTTTCCCCCAAATGGAGAAAACTTGCTTGGCCATTCCTCAACCGAAAATCGTTGGCTTGATAAGGAATTTATTCTTGATGTCGAAAATCTCTTGGAAGACAGACTATTTAATTTGCCGTCTAAAGAGCTTATCCTCTTTGTAAAATCATTTTGTCGTTGCTGACAAAAACAAACCGTTACCAATCCAAAAAAGTAAATAAAGGTAAGAATTTGAATTTTATGTAATGAAATACTCGACATTTTGGAAACTAGGTTAAATATATTCTTTACCATGGATCAAAATTTACAACAACAACCATCTCTCCTTTTTCTCGATCTGTAAATGAAGAATTATCTAAACCTAGTCTCCCGTGTCATCGAAAATGGCGTTTACCGGGATGACCGAACAGGTACCGGGACATGGTCTGTATTCGGTGAGCAAGAACGATTTCGCCTAGATGGCACTTTTCCTCTTCTTACCACCAAAAAGCTTCATCTTCGCTCCATTATTTATGAATTACTCTGGTTTCTAAAAGGTGAGACTAACATAAAATACCTTCAGGAGAACAAGGTACGAATTTGGGATGACTGGGCAGATGAAAATGGTGATCTCGGTAGAGTTTATGGTGCCCAATGGATGGATTGGGCAAAGCCTAACGGAGAACACATCAACCAAATTCAAGGGGTAATTGATGCCATAAGGAAAAATCCTGATAGTCGACGACATATCGTCTGTGCATGGAATCCCGGAGAACTTGATCAAATGGCATTACCTCCCTGCCACGCTCTATTTCAGTTTTATGTGGCAGATGGAAAGTTAAGCTGTCAACTATACCAAAGGAGTGCGGACATTTTTCTTGGCGTACCCTTTAATATTGCTTCCTACAGTATTCTTACCTTGATGATCGCGAAAATCTGCAATCTTCAGGCATATGAATTCATCCATACTTTTGGGGACTTGCACCTTTATGCAAATCACAAAAAACAAGCTGACATACAGTTATCTCGTGATCCAAAACCTTCACCCCAAATGCTCATTCATGGTAATCAAAAAGAGATTACCGATTTCAAATTCGAAGATTTTGAACTTATTAATTACGATCCACATCCAAGTATTAAAGCACCAATTGCAGTTTGAGATATGACTGATATTAAAGCAATTGCTGCAGTTTCACAAAATGGTGTAATCGGAAAAAACGGAGATTTACCATGGCGAATCCCTGGCGAACTAAAATGGTTCAAGAAAATCACCATGGGACACATTATGGTAATGGGAAGAAAAACCTGGGACTCTCTACCAGGAATTCTACCAGGTCGCGAAAATTGGATTCTTTCCTCAACATTAAAAGCAAAGAAAGGGATTAAAATCTTTTCATCCTTTGAAAGTGCTCTAAATGAAGCTGGAGCGAGAACCATTTTCATTATTGGCGGTGGTCAAATTTACTCAAGTTTACTTCCTCAATGCAGTGAATTGTACATCACTGAGGTACAACAATTTGTTGAAGAAGGAGATGCATTTTTTCCCTCATTTGAAAAAGATTTTACCCCAACGGAAACATTGGAGGAAAATAAAGAGTTTATAATCAAAAAATGGAAAAGAATAACTTCGTAAAAAGTAAGCCTTAAATTTTCTAGTTTAAATACAGGGTAGTTTGAAATTTATCCTGACAATAATAAACAAAGATTAGCCCAAAATGCCCAATCAAGAACCCACAGTTAGGTCGAAGGGAATTAAAATCTCGTCTCTAGGTGAAGTTTTAACTTGAGCCCATAACCTGTAAGTGCCTGTTGCAGGAGCTGTAAAACCAAAAGTTAAGTCACCTCTAAAGGTTTCACTTTCCAATAGAGGTCTTTCATCACCAAGAGGATGGAGATGGGCAAAACCGTTTGCGGTCTTATCAAATGCAACCATGTGAGCAAAAGCTCCCATCACGGGGTGAAATACAGCTGAATCTCCCTTTTCATTCAACCCACGAAGAGTTAAGTTAAATTCTTTGGGATCAGACCCACTGGCTGCTTTTATCAATTCGAACTCGAGATTTTGGAATTTATAAGAAAGTGATTCGTCAATACTCATTGGAGATGATTTCTCACCTGAAACCGAAAAAGAAGAAGAAAGCAAGACTCTGCGTGGACTTTTCAATGGAATAAAATCAAAAAACACCGAGTATTTACCTGATAATTTCGGGGTAAGTGAAAAATGCCAAACACCATCAAAAAGGCTATCAGCTGTAGGATGAATATGGTGATAATCATTCAAAGATTCATTCACCGCAAGAAGATGAATTTTTTTTGTATGACTTAAAGCAACATCTTTCGAGCAAAGCGGGGAACCGTCGGCTTGTTCAATTTTAACTTCAAATTTACATTCTTTACCGATTCTTAATGGATCAAGGGGACGAAACTCAACTTTCATTGGCCATTTGCGAACAGATAAATCAACAAACCCTGTTTCATCTGCACCACAATAATCAAGTTCACCTTCAGCATTGTAAGTTTCCTCATGGAGGAAATCACATGGTTCTACCGGCAGACTTCTAATAATAAAATAGAGGACTAAAAAAGGTATCCCCATTAGCAATGCTTTTACTCCTACTTTCATAAAGGACCTCAGTACGCAGAAAGTCCTTCCTGTAAGCGAGCAAGAAAATCATCCACTCTCCAATTTCTTCCAGGAACTTGATATACTATTTGTCTTTTCGAATTCACAATCATTGTACGCATGGTGTGATCAAGAGGCTGGTTTTTTTCACTCTGCCTAAGTATGCCAAATTGTCGGGTTAAGTCATCGATAACTGACTTATCTGCGGTACAGACCTTAAAGTTCTCCTCTTTCAGGTCATATCCTAATGAGTAAGACTTTAAAACTCCTGGAGAATCAAAATCTGGATCAAGCGTAATCGATAAAAAGCGGATGTGTGGGATCTTTGTTTTATAAGCCAAATCCTGCAGTTTTTTCATTTTCATTGTCGATGCAGGACACATTTCAGCAACGGAACATCGAGAAAATACAAAGTTCATTACTGTAACTGAACCATCAAAATAATCTGTAGTAACTACCTCTCCATTCTGGTCGTAAAGAGCAAATGGAGGCAGATTATCCCCAATCGTTCGAATCATGGATTCCCCCATTGACAAAGTGTCTCTACGGAGAAGACGGTTAATATTATTAACCCTAATTCTTTCTGCCGGATCATCCGGCCAAATATTGTGCAAAAGAAAAGTTTTTCCTAACAATGGAGAAAAGGATTCCTGTAAGTTACCCCTAAACACACTCTTATTTCCTAAGAGAGTAAGATCACCAGGCTGTACTTGAAATTTCATTTTACTTCCAATTCGTCCGGGGAGTTTTTCTGCTAACTCGTTGCTTCTGGCTAGTAGTTCAATTTGAGCCGTGCTGTTATTGGAGTCCAATAAAATGACCTTTCCCCTGATATTGCTTCCAGTTAAATTTACATTTTTTTTGCCAATCTCGCTGTCAGCGCATGAGGTTAGCAAAATAAGGAAACCAAATAAAAACCGAAACCTGAAAACTAAAAGCCATGAATACATACATGAAATTACTTAAACATGGTTGTAGCTTAGGCAATTCCAAAGGGAATTTAATCTAAGCATTTTTCAAAACTTCAGGCTGATTGGAAAGGTTTGTATCATTAAATCGCCAATTCATTTTTCGTCTACAGAATTACCAAATTTAATTTTACTTAACAAAATATCTGTTAAGGTGTCTGTAGAGATGTATTAGATAAACTAACGATCAATATTTTTAAAGTTATACCCTTGCTTGTCTCTGCTGAAAATATAGATTTATAGTTTACAAATAACCCCTTATTTTGTGAATAGCATTAAAGACATTTCTGCCAAGACTGACGCCTCGCACATCGAAAGCCCGTCAACTCTTTCTGTGCATGGTCTTTGGGAACTGACAAAACCGCGCCTTAGCATGCTTTCTGTATTTACTGCATCCCTTGGTTATTTGGTTCATTATCCGCTCAACCCTGATTTAATTGTCTTTTGTGCACTAACTATCGGTACTGCTCTTGCAGCCGGTGGTGCTGCTGCATTAAACCAATGGATGGAGAAAGATGAAGATCTACTCATGCCAAGAACTGCGAATCGACCTATTCCAGCCAAACTGGTCGAACCTGAGTTTGCTCTCGTTTTTGGAGTTATCCTATCTTCCATCGGCCTTGCTATTCTTTGGATTGGCACAAATCCATGGGCCTGCGCACTTACTTTACTCACTTTAGTTGTTTATTTGCTTTTCTACACTCCCCTCAAAAAGAAATCACCTTACGCAACAGAAGTTGGTGCTATTTCTGGTGCCCTCCCACCCCTTATCGGTTGGGTTGCAGCATCTGGTGAACCTTCCACTTACGGTTGGATTTTATTCGGTATCCTCTTCACATGGCAATTACCCCATTTCATGGCAATTGCTTGGAATTTTCGTCAAGACTATCAGACCGGCGGGTTCAAATTACAGGATCTAGGAAATCCTAACGGCTTTCACTTGGCCCGTAAAAGTTTAATATACACTATTTTACTTACTGGATTTGTTTTTTCCCCATACTTTATCCAATCAAGTCAGCCCCAACCAGGTGTTCTTTATTTTGTTTCTGCTTGCTTATTGTCATTATACATTCTTATCCCGGCTACCAATTTTTTATTATCAAACAATCGGGATAAATCAGCCAGGAAGCTGTTTTTCGTAACTATCATATATTTGCCACTTTTACTCGCCATACTCGTCATTGATCGTTTTCTTTGATATTTCTTGAACTATGAAAAAATTGCTAACTAAAATATTTAGCCTATCTGTCAAAATACTCCCTGTACTTCTCATTGCAGTGAGTGGTTGCTCACGAATTGACCACAAGCAGTCAGCACTCGACCCAAAAGGCTTGGTATCACAAAACCAATACGATATTTTCATGCTTTCGGTTTGGATTACCATATTCCTTTTCTGTGCAGTTGGTGGATGCCTTCTTTATGTCTTGTGGAAGTATCGTGCCAAATCACCTGAAGAAGCGATGGAAGTACCTGCCCAATCTCATGGTAATTCAAAAGTTGAAATTTCTCTCATACTTGCATCAACTGTCATTCTTGTCATTCTCGCAATACCTACGCTTCAAGGAGTTGTCTTAATGAATAGACTTCCGGATCCAAATGATTCTCAAGCATTGGAAAAATATGACCTCAATAAAAGTGCCATTGAAGATGCAATTACTGTAAATGTCACTGGTAAACGTTTTTTTTGGGTTTTCGAATATCCTCAGTTTGGAATTGTCACAGCAAACGAGCTTGTTTTTCCTGCATCCAAGGCAGTTAGAGTTAACCTTCGAACTGAGGATGTTATTCACAGTTTTTGGTTACCTAAACTAGCCGGAAAAATGGATCTTATGCCTGGCCAAGAAAATTTTTTATGGTTTGTCGCCGATCAAAACAAGATTCTGACCAAAAAAGATTCTGAAGGTAAAACAATCAAAGTTTCATTAAATGAAGCTATGCCTTCGGTCTATGACGGCCAAATGAGAGAGAGAATTTTTGCGAAACAAAAATTCACGGATGAATTTGAAGCAGTTGGCGGCTTGTTCTACGGTCAATGTGCTGAGTACTGCGGAAATTCACACGCTTACATGTCTTTTCGTGCTCTCGCACAATCCGACGATGATTTTGATTCATGGGTTAAAAGTTTCCAGAACGCTCAAAATCCAAACAAACAACCTTCCGAGTACAACCCCGAAAAAGAATATTCGAAAGGCAGTGTGGTATCATTCCCGGATAATTCACTTGGAGAGTCTAATTCAAGGGAGTACCGAGCTGCTGTTAAAATAAACAAAGGCCAAGCTCCAAATCTCACCAAAAAAGGTTGGGAAAAAGCCCATTCAGATGATTATGAAATGGGGAAGCAATTATTCGCTTCTCTCCAGTGCGTTCAGTGCCACGCTATCAACCGAACAGGGCTAGGCTCAAAAGGGCCAAACTTAACTTTATTTGGAATTCGAACTTCCCTTGCTGCAGGGTGGATGAGAAATGATGAAGAAAACCTTTCTCAATGGCTTAAAAATTCAAACGAAGTTAAATTCGGTAATCTTATGTGGAATGGCGAAGGAGTTGATGATGATCACCCTCTACGTAATCTCGAAGATGACGATGTTAAAGTAAATCAATTAGTTGCCTATCTTTTAGGCCTTAAATAAAACTATACTCAACGACCAGTTCAATTTAACCAAGAAACACCATGGCAACTGAATCAATCAAATATGTTACCCCTGACTCTGATACCAAGATAGAAACAAAAGCTTTCCCCCGTCCCGGTCAGCACACAAAAGGAATTGTAAATTGGTTAACCACCATCGACCACAAGAAAATTGGTATTATGTATGGAGTAGCCGCTTTATTTTTCCTCATAATTGGGGGAATCGAAGCACTTCTTATTCGTTCTCAACTTTGGGATCATAATATGGATGTGCTTACTAACCGGCAGTACAATCAAATGTTCACTATGCATGGAACCACTATGGTCTTCCTTGTTATCATGCCTTTGAGTGCAGCGTTTTTTAATTTTATTATGCCCCTGCAAATCGGTGCTAGAGATGTGGCGTTCCCTCGGATGAACACACTTAGTCTTTGGTGCTTTATCGCAGGTGGTATCACCCTTAACCTAAGTTGGTTTTTCACTGGTGGCTCGCCCGCAATTGGTTGGTTTGGTTATGCCCCTCTAACGGACACGCGTTTTGCAGAAGTACTTGGAGATATGGGGCCCGACTTTTGGATTTTCTCACTTCAAATATTAGGTCTAGCATCCCTACTTGCATCGTTTAACTTCATCACAACGATCATTAACATGCGTGCTCCAGGAATGACTATGATGAGGTTGCCTGTATTCACCTGGATGACCCTCATAGTCAGTTTTCTTATCATTCTTGCCTTCCCAGCAATTACTATTGCCTTGGTAGAACTAATGTTTGATAGGACTTATGGGACCAATTTTTATGACTTTCTTGAAGGTGGTAAACCCCACCTTTGGCAGCACCTTTTTTGGATTTTCGGTCATCCAGAGGTTTACATTCTTATCCTACCAGCTATGGGTATTGTTTCAGAAATCATTCCCGTATTTTCTCGCAAGCCTCTATTTGGTTATGGCTTAATTATTTTTTCAGGGGCGATTATCGGCTTCATGGGGTTTGCAGTTTGGAGCCATCATATGTTCACCACCGGAATGGGAATTGTAGCCACATCAGCTTTTTCGATCCTCACTATGCTTATTGCTATACCAACCGGAATTAAAATCTTTAATTGGATCGGCACCATGTGGGGAGGTCGTATCCGCTTTGAAACTCCGATGCTCTTTGCACTTGGTTTTATAACTATGTTTATGGTCGGAGGATTCACGGGAATAATGCACTCATCCGTTCCTATTGATGCACAACATCAGGATTCCTACTTTGTAGTAGCCCACTTTCATTATGTTCTAATTGGGGGTGCCCTTTTTGGACTCTTTGCAGGGTTTTATTTTTGGCTTCCCAAACTTTCAGGCAAGATGCTAAACGAAAAACTTGGGAAATTTGTTTTCACTCTTATGTTCATCGGATTCAATCTTACCTTCTTTCCCATGCATTACTTAGGAATGATAGGCCAACCCCGTAGGACACATAGCTACAATGAGGGTCACGGCTTTGAGACATGGAATCAAATTGCAACTATCGGGGCCTTTATTCTCGGAGTGGGAATTGCGATTGGGGTTTACCAGTTTGTAACTGCAGCGTTTAACAAAAAACTAAAGCCTGCCGGAAAAAACCCGTGGGATGCCAGAACATTGGAATGGACCCTTTCCTCTCCGGTTAAAGAGTACAACTTTGCACGCACACCAATCATTAAATCCCGAGATCAAGCATGGGAAAACAATTACGGTCCTAAGGAAAATCATTCGGATAAAGAACCACTTGATGATCATGGAGTACACATGCCTGACAGATCATGGTACCCACTCGTGACTGCACTCGGTATATTTGGATTGGTTTTGGGTATGCTCTTCCATCAATCCGTCGATCTTAATACAGGAGAGATTATAAGAGACTACACATACGCCATTGCTGGTGGAGTCGTTGCAATTATTGGAATAATTATGTGGTCCATTGAAGGACCAGCCGGTTACCACCTCTTTCCTAAAGAATCTGAAGAATAAAATTAACACCTCCTTTCCAATTATTTTCGATTTATTATGAGTGAAGCATCTGCACACGCCCTTGATCACCACGAACCGGTAACCAGTACTGGGATTCATAACAAAAAAGTTCTTATGTGGGCTTTCCTTGGATCCGATTGCATGTTTTTTGGTACCCTTATCTCAACGCACTTAATTTACAGGAAGATTTCTGCCACAGTTGGGGGGAATTTTTTGGATATCCGTGATGTTTTTGATATCGAGCTTACCTCATTCAGTACATTTATCCTGCTTGCAAGTTCGCTATTTATGGCACTTGCCGTTTCTGCCATACATAAAGGCAACCTGACTAGCACGAGATGGATGCTTTTTGGTACAATTATTTTTGGGGCAATTTTTCTTGCTTGTCAGGTTTATGAATTTACCCACTTCGTTCACGCTCCGGGTAACGAACTCACTTTATCCAGTTATAGAGGAGAACCCCATGTATTTGGTTCAACTTTTTATGTCTTAACAGGAACCCATGGCACTCATGTCGCAATTGGAGTGTTTTGGCTTCTCGGTTGGCTTGCCTATTCCTTCACTGGGAAAATGAGCACTGCTGATGCTATGGATGTAGAATGTTGCGGACTTTATTGGCATTTCGTTGATATTGTCTGGATCATTATTTTTCCTGTCATTTATTTAATGGAATACGCGTTTTAACCCAGACTACACAACAATTATATCATTATGAGCGGACATTCTGAAGACCCGGTAGCTGAAGAAAGCAAAAGATTTTTTACCTTTTTTAATCTCTCCATGTTGCTGGTTGCTATTACCGGCATTGAAATAGTTATCATTTATGTTCAAACCTTTGACGGTGCAAGTATCATCGGCGTACTCTTTGCCACATCAATAATCAAATTTGTCGGTGTAATAACTTGGTTTATGCACTTAAGATGGGAGAAAATTTTAAATACGATCTTATTCCTAATGGGTCTAGTGATTGCAGTCTTTACTTATTTTGCGGTAATTTATATGGCGGATGATCCACCCGTTGTGGAGGAGTTTGTGGTATCCCCGTTGGAACATGATTGGAAGGCCGATGAAGAGTATCAAAAGGGAGATTATGTGAAGCATAAAAATGTTTTTTATGTTTCCAATATCGAGCAAAATTCTCCATCTATTGTTCCTGGAGAAAAAGATTCAGCTAACTCTTGGAATAAAGTGGACGGAATTCCCCATCAGTTCACATGGAAAGTCAGTAATGGAGATTTAATTGAAATTAACTCGCTTCAACCTGGTAATCCTTTTTTCCATCAATACCATCCATCTGAAATCTATAACATCGAAGGTTCAAAGATTGCTTTGCTTACTCAAAGTGCTTCTACTGATGACTTCAGGATTAAAGTCCGCTCTGATGCTTTCTGGGTTGAGAATCAATAAACCTCATTTCGGTTAACGATTGGCTACATTCATCTGCCGTTGAATTCTCCGATCACTCTTAGTCATTGGCATACAGAACCGGCTCTTATAGCGGGGTTATTATTTGTTTGTTGGTGCTACTCCATTATTGTTGGACCTTATCGTAAAAGTTTGTCTGCTGGTTTACCTTATTCCCACAAGCATACTTATTGGTTTTATTTAGGAATAATCAGTTTTTACCTGGCGGTTGGCTCCCCCCTGGATCCATTGGGAGAAAATTTTTTATTTTTCGCCCACATGATTCAACACAACATACTCATGTATGTTAGCCCTTTATTTATTCTTTTAGGAATTCCATATCAGATTGTAGACGATTACATTGCAAACAAACCATTACTGGAAAGTTTTCTTAAATTTATCTTTCATCCAATAATCGCTGGATTAATGTTTACCTTAGTTTTTTCTTTTTGGCATATCGGTGCGTTTTATGAAGCTGCAATTAGGGATAAAACACTCCATATGGCAGAGCACTTATCAATGTTTTTTACCTCGGTTGCAATGTGGTGGCCAATATGCGGACCATCCAAAAGAATTCCTCCGTCAAGGTATGGTCCCCAAATGCTTTATGTATTAGCAATAATGCTTGGGCAAACTCCGATATTTGCCATCCTGACCTTCTCTAAAGATGTGCTGTATGATACTTACTTTTACGCGGAACGAATCATTGAATTAACTCCGCTAGAAGACCAGAAAACAGGGGGAGTTTTAATGAAGCTCGCCAACATGATTGTTTCAGTGAGTGTTCTTTCTTCTATTTTTTACCGTTGGTCTAAAGAACAAAGCAGTTAAGTACAAAAAGCTAAAGTCGGGAAACCAATAATTCTCTTTCAAAAAGCATTTCCTTGGGCAATGATTCGGAAAGTTGTAAAAACAACTCCTCATGCCGAAGAGTTTGCATACGAAGGTTCTCCGGATCAATCGACATCAGTTTACTCCAATCCTTGTCATTAAACTCTAATCCTGACCAATCTAAATCGTCTTTATAGGGAACCCAACCCAATCGTCCTTCATGTGCCCTACCTTGACCGGATGATCTTTCGACAATCCAACGAAGAACCCTCATATTATCACGGAAACCGGGCCATAAAAACTTACCATCCTCATCTTTGCGGAACCAATTAACATGAAAAATTCGAGGTTTATTTTTAAGCTTTTTTCCCATTTTCATCCAATGCTTAAAGTAATCTCCCATGTTATAACCACAAAAAGGTAGCATAGCCATTGGGTCCCGTCTTAAATTCCCTAAGGCTCCCTCGGCAGCAGCGGTTGTTTCCGAGGCAAGTGTAGCCCCGAGGTAGACTCCATGATTCCAATTAAATGATTGATATACCAGCGGGATATCAGACATACGACGCCCGCCAAATATGAAAGCAGATACTGGTACCCCTTGCGGGTTTTCCCAATCCGGGTCAATTGTTGGACATTGGGATGCCGGAGCAGTAAAGCGGGCATTAGGATGAGCGGCTGGGGATCCCAATTCAGTGGACCATTCACGTCCCTGCCAGTCTGTTAAACCAGAAGGTGCTTCTTCGGTTAATCCTTCCCACCACACATCTCCATCTGCAGTTAAGGCTACATTTGTAAACAAAGTATTTTCCTTCATCGACTCCATCGCATTTGGGTTTGTCTCCCAGGATGTACCAGGAGCCACTCCAAAAAAACCAGCTTCAGGATTAATCGCACGCAAACAACCGCTTTCATCAGGTTTCAACCATGCGATATCATCTCCGACCGTTGAAACCTTCCATCCCTTCATTGAATCTGGTGCGACCAACATAGCCATATTGGTTTTCCCACAGGCACTTGGAAAAGCTCCAGCAACATAGGTCTTTTTACCATCAGGATTTTCAACACCCAGAATCAGCATATGCTCCGCCATCCATTCATTATCCCTCGCCATGCACGAAGCAATACGAAGTGCGAGACATTTTTTCCCCAATAAAGCGTTTCCACCGTAGCCGCTTCCATATGATACAATTGTTCTTTGCTCTGGAAAATGAACAATATGGGTATCTTCCGGATTGCAGGGCCATGGCACATCCTCAGTTCCTTCAGGTAACGGACAACCAACAGAATGGAGACATGGCACAAAAAAGTCTTTCTCACCCATAATATCAAGCACCTTGCTTCCCATACGGGTCATGATCTTCAGATTTAAAACCACATAAGGGGAATCGGTTACCTGAACTCCAAATTGAGATAAAGGAGAGCCAAGTGGTCCCATACAAAAAGGGATTATATACATGGTGCGCCCCTCCATTGCTCCCTTAAAAAGCCGTTTCAATTTGGCTCTCATTTTTCGGGGCTCCTCCCAATTATTGGTGGCACCCGCATCTCCCTTTCCGTAACTGCAAATAAAAGTACGACTTTCCACCCGAGCTACATCCCGTGGATCAGACCTGACTAAAAAACTATTCGGCCTTTTCTCTTGATTCAATTCAATCATTGAACCCTGGCTAATCATAAGCCCACATAGTTCTTCCCATTCCTGATCTGAACCGTCACACCAACGAACTTCTTTTGGATCACACATCTCGATCATTTTATCCAACCATTTAAGCAAAGCATGGTTATTCGTTTTACTACGATCGAAAGTTACTTTTTTTGAATCCATAAAATCTACTCGGTAAGGACGAGGAGGAATTTAGTCAAACATTCCCTACTATTTTAGTAAAAATACTCCCTTTTTCTTTAATTTTACAAATCAAGTTTGCCAATTAGGTCATGAAGTTGTAACTCAGTTATTTGTTTATGCATAAACAAATAAAACAAAGAGATGCCTTGTTAGCGTTAGAAGATGGAAGCCTTTTCAAAGGGTTTTCCTTTGGAGCAAAAGCAACCGTGGAAGGAGAAGCTGTTTTTAACACGGCAATCACCGGATATCAGGAAACTTTAACCGACCCTTCCTATTATGGACAGATTGTGACCATGACCACCCCCCAGATTGGTAACTATGGAGTAAATTTGGAAGACGAAGAATCGGACGGGCCAAAAGTAGCCGGTTTCGTGGTTCGAGACTTGAGCCCAATAGTGAGCAACTGGCGGGCCACCGATTCTCTTGACAATTACCTCAAAACAAACGGAATACCCGGAATTTCAGGTGTGGACACCCGGGCTATCACCAAAAGAATTCGTGTGCATGGTGCCCTCAAAGCATGCATAAGCACAGAAAATATTAGTGACGAAGAGGCACTTCAGAAAGCAAGGGAATGGCAAGGGATTGTAGGTAAAGATTTTGTCAAAGAGGTAACCTGTAAAGAATCCTACACCTGGGATCCCTCCGGCGAAAAGAGCAAGCCATTTACAGTTGTTGGAACTAACCTTTCCTCTACATTCGAAAAGAACACAACCCATCGCCTTGTTGCCTTTGACTACGGTGCTAAACGAGCCATTTATAAAAATCTGCGAAGATATGGATTCGAAGTGATTGTTCTTCCCGCAGATGCTTCTGCACAGGAAGCCATCTCTCATAAACCGGATGCGATTTTTCTCTCAAACGGTCCCGGTGATCCATCCGCTTTGGAATATGCTCATAATACAATCAAATCCCTCCTTTCGGATTATCCAATATTTGGAATATGCCTGGGTCACCAAATTTTAACCCACGCCATAGGTGCCGGTACATATAAGTTGAAATTTGGTCATCGTGGTGCAAATCAACCGGTGAAAAATATCGAAACTAAGAAAGTTGCTATTACCTCGCAGAATCATGGTTTTGCAGCAGACAAGGAAAAGCTCGAAGAGATGGGTGCGATCGTAACTGAATATAATTTAAATGATCAAACCGTATCTGGAATGAGGATCAAGGATTTGCCTGTTTTCTCAGTTCAATACCACCCCGAAGCATCCCCGGGCCCGAACGATGCAAATCATCTTTTCCAA
>JABGWZ010000120.1 GCA_018675995.1 Opitutia bacterium
AAGGAACCTTTATTCCATCGTAAAGGGTATCTTGTCTACAACAGGTAAAAAGATTAAGGAACTCAAAAATTAGGCTAGGCATTTTTTGAGAAAAACCTAAGTTATGTTTTGATCAATCTACAACGTGGAAAACACTAGATAAACCAACAATTACCTATCCGAAAATTCAATTATGATCACCTACGACTACCATTGCGATGCCAACGGAGAAACGCTCACTGTTAGCCACAGCATCAAGGAAACTTTAACTACATGGGGCGACTTATGCTCATTGGCTAACCACCATATGGGAAATACACCTCCCTTTACCCCGATCCGACGGCTCATATCCTGCCAAGAGTCAGAGCCCGATGAGTCCACACTTTCGATGTTCTCGAAACCCAAATCGAGCGGTGGCGGAGGGTGTAGCTGCTGTTAAACCCAAGGCATTTTTAAACTAAGCAACTGAAACCGCTCTAACGAAAGCGGACTCAGAACTAGTATATTATTTGATCAACTGAGCGATCGAAGGCACACCGTCTTTCGGAACTTCCACTCCGCAAGTCCATACGATCGCATTCAGTATCGTGGTACGCCAATTATCTCTTGCCCAGGTATTGTGGTAGTGCCCACCCGTGGTACCAAAACCACGCCCTTTTCCATTGGGTCGTTCATACGCCCAACCGATATGCTGAATTTCTCCAGCAGCCATGGATTTACGTACATGGGGATTATTGGAATGAGGACCATCCTTACGGTTCATGGTTTCCTTGGGCGGGTGAGCTGAAAGAATCGGAGTAACACCCTTCATTTCCGGCTGAAAGCGCATGTAGAAATACCACTCGTCCTTTTGGGTAAATGGTTTAACTCCACGGGTAATCGGATGCTTGGGAAGGGATTTAAAGTCAGCAGTCCAATGAGGGTTGACTGACCAATGGGTTTCAAAATATCCCCCCATGGCCTCACGCATAAGAACTCCGGCACGTCCAATTGGCACTTCCACTGCATAGTGCATGAAAACAAAACCGACTCCAGAATCGATCAGTTTCTCAAATTGGTCAAGATGCTTCATCACTAAATGACCCTTACCCCCGTTACAAAAAATCACCACGGAATCCGCTCCATCAAAAGCCTTGGCATCAGTGGGCCACCCTTTGTACTGGGCGGTATCAAAACCCAACCCACTCTCTTCAAGTGCATTGGCCAAAATGGCATTACCACTCTCATGAGCGTGAACTGCGGTGTTCTTACCCTTATCAGCGAGAAAAACGACTTTCTTATTTTTGGCAAAAGACAAGGAAGAAAAGGCCAGAACTGACAGCGTGAAAGCAAGGAGAATGCGTGGTAGTGATTTCATTAGGTTATGTTTGATAATAATAATATTAGGAATTATTACTAAATTTTTCTGATTCTTTTAAGCATAAATTGGATACAGCGCCGTTTTATTACATCAAAAAGATATTTTTAAATTACCTATAGAAAGGCTATTTTTTCTTCGGTGGACGAATAATTTCCGGAATAGGATGCTTGGTCAGATAGGGTTCCTGATGTGGGAGAAGATCATCCCCCTGTGCCGTGGTCCATTTTTTCAATTCAGATCTGAGCTCAGATAGCTTGTTATGAAATTTCTTCTTATTGGCTAAATTATTTTGTTCGCTGGGATCTTTCTGCAAATCAAAGAGTTCAAACTCAGTGCGTGTATGATACCTCTTCACGATCTCAGCCGCTTTGGGATCAGTCTTGGCGGCATCGTACCACGAATACCAATAGGCTCCCCGACCATCGGAACGCAAGCGATCGGAGTGGTTGGTGTGATAAGCCTCAGGGCATAAATTATGGATATACTTATACTGACCTGCACGCACGCTACGGATGGGAAAGATATTCATCTCCTTGTCGCCCGTGTTAGTGGTGAAGATCATTTCCCGATGCTTTTTACTCTCACCGAGCAGGACCGGTGCGAAAGATTTACCATCGATATCAGTTGGACCCTTGCCGCCCGCCAAGTCGATGAGAGTGGGTAGAATATCCACCCAACTGACCATGGCATCGGTTCGCACGCCCGCCTTGATCTTGCCAGGCCAGCGAACCTGTAAAGGGACACGTGTACCGTAGTCGTAAAGATTCCATTTTCCAAAGGGCCACTGGCCACCGTGGTCACTGGTGAACATAAAGATAAAATTATCCCCAAACTTCTTCTTTGCGAATTTCAACACCCGGCCCATTTCCTGATCCATCCCTTCGATATCGGTAAGGTATCGGGCCCAGTGTTCGCGGGTCTCTTGGGTATCAATAAAAAAGGATGGCAGGGTCACCTTCTTCGGATCGAAGTTCATTTCCTTCGTCCATTCCACATGAGGCCTTCGGTCACCCACCAGTAAACAAATGGGTCCATCAATTTTATTGTTCTTAAAGTACTTCTCCACCTCCACGCACATATCAGTCCTTTTGGGCTCGTTAAAATCAAGACCTTCAAACTTCTTGTTGCCATGAGCAATCTTACCGAACGAGGCAATGTGGTATCCCATCTTTTTGAGAATAGGGGGAAGGAATTTGGTTCCGGGTTTGACCTGACTATGATTGGGATGAGCCCCGTGCGTTGCTGGCATTAAACCAGTAAGCAACGAAAACCGACTCGGACAACAGCTGGGTGAAGCCACATAGGCATCATCAAAGGTCATTCCTTCCGCGGCCAGTCTTTCCATCGTAGGCGTGCGGGCATCCTTTGATCCATGAATGGAAGTATCCCACCGCCCTAAATCATCGGAGATAAAAACCACGATATTTGGTTTCTGCGTGGCTCCTAAAAGTGAAACCATCCATAAGTAAGTTCCGAAAAAAACAAACTGAATTATCTTAAACATAAAAGAAATAGAAGTATTCCAATGATGAGAAGGTTCCTATTTCAAAGTCGCCGAGCCTTTAAGATACCCAAGGGAAACCAAAAACTTGTCCAGCTCAAGCATAGTCTCCGTGTACATTGCATTGAAAAAACCATGCTTTTGATCTTGATACCAATGGAGATCGCAACGGCCACCCACTTTCTCGATCTTCTTCTTGAAAAGCTCTCCGGTCGCAACCGGAATCAGGTTGTCCTTAGTTCCGCAAATAAAAATAGTCGGGGGGATTCCCTTTTTAATATTATGCATGGGGGAAAACTCTTTCCAGTACGCTTCAACCCTGGAGTGCCCATATCCCTTCTCACTGTTATCGATTACCGGATTAAAAAGAAGCAGGGCCTGCGGCTTAGGGCTGATGGAAATGTCGTCACTTGCTTCATCAAAGGCTTTGATCGTAGCCGTCGTTGCCGCCACAT
>JABGWZ010000084.1 GCA_018675995.1 Opitutia bacterium
TCCAATTGAGCTACGGGTGCACTAAAGTTTTACAAATTAATTGCTTATTGCTTTCTAGCAAGCTTAAACTCCTCTTCGAGGTAAAAGTTTAAACACTTTTGAATACAATGGAAGCATTGTGTCCACCAAAACCAGAGTTGTTACTCATGGCAACATTTACCTCAAGATCTCTTGCTTCGTTAGGGACATAATCTAGATCACAATCGGTGTCTGGAGTATCAAGGTTAATCGTGGGTGGCACAATGTTATCTTCAATAGCTTTACAAACGGCGGCGGCTTCAATTGCACCTGCTGCTCCCAATAAATGTCCGGTCATAGATTTAGTGGAACTTACGCATAATCCATTTTTGGCATAATCTCCAAATACATTTTTAAGGGCAACGGTTTCAGAACGATCATTGTAAGGTGTAGATGTTCCGTGAGCATTAACATAAGCAACCTGCTCTTTGGGAATCTTTGCCTCTTGTAATGCTTGGTTCATGCATTTGGTCAATGCCTTACTTTCGGTATCAGGCGTAGTAACATGAAATGCGTCGCAGGTTGCAGAGTAACCGACTATCTCAGCATAGATTCGAGCACCTCGTTTTTCTGCGTGCTCCTTGGTTTCCATGACTAAAACGCCTGCACCTTCGCCCATTACAAACCCATCGCGATCCGCATCGAATGGACGGGATGCACGAGAAGGTTCATGATTAAACTTGGTGCTCATTGCCTTCATTGAGGAAAACCCGGCAAATCCGATACGTGTAACTGCAGCTTCACTTCCCCCGGCAAAAATAACATCTGCTAAACCACGCTGCATCATATGAAAAGCTTCACCGATAGCATGGGAACCAGAAGCACACGCACTTACAACTGAAAAATTAGGACCTTGTGCACCCAAATCAATGGCAATGACACCTCCAGCAATATTGGCAATTAATGAAGGTATCATAAAGGGAGAAACTCTACGTGGTCCTCTTTCAATAAGGGTCGTCATTTGTTTCTCGATTGTTTCCATTCCTCCAATACCAGAACCAACTAGCACACCAGTTCTCTCGGGAACAAGATTATCCCTAGATAAGTTAGCATCCGCAAGAGCATGTCTAGAAGCAGCTAAAGCTAACTGAGTATAACGGTCATTCCTTCGAACCTCTTTAGGGTCCATAAAATCTTCAGGATTGAAATCTTTTACCTCTGATGCTACTTGGCTAGCGATATCACTAGCATCGAAACGGGTAACCGAAGTTATCCCAGATTTTCCTGCTTTGAGTGAACCCCAAAATTCATCAATACCACTGCCAGTGGAAGTGACTACTCCTACACCTGTAATGACTACCTGATTCATACTTTGGAATTATTAAACGAGTAAAGGAGATATTTTACCCGTCAATAAATTTTGACTAGGAAGATAAGTTTTTTTCAACGTATTCAATAACTGACCCAACAGATTGGAGCTTTTCAGCTTCTTCCTCTGGTATATCGTTACCAAACTCTTCTTCCAAAGCCATAACGAGTTCAACTTGGTCAAGGGAATCAGCACCCAAGTCGTCAATAAAACTGGCTTCCGGGGTAACTTGCTCTTCACTTACATTGAGCTGGCTAATAATAATTTTTTTTACGCGATCGGCGTTGTTATCTGACATAATATTTGAAGTTAGTTTAAATTTAACATTTATCTCTTGTTCACATCACCATCCCTCCGTCAACCGTAAAAACTTGTCCAGTAATATAGGATGACTTTTCAGATGATAAAAATGAGGCCATTTCTGCAATATCTTCCACTTTTCCGAATCGCTTCAATGGTACTGTGCTCAGCGCTACTTCCTTAATTCGTTCATCTAGTCCGGAAGTCATATCAGTATCTATAAATCCAGGTGCAATTGCGTTTACAGTAACGGACCTAGCGGCAAATTCACGGGCTAAGCTTTTTGTCAGCCCAATCATTCCTGCTTTAGCAGCAGCATAATTTGCCTGACCGGCGTTGCCTGTTAACCCTACCACCGAAGAAATATTAATAATCCTGCCCCACCTTTTTCGGGTCATTGGTCTGCCCAAGGCTTTAATCCAGTGAAAACAACTATTTAGGTTTGTATTAATTACATCCATCCAATCGTCTTCTTCCATTCGAAACAGAAGATTATCCCTAGTGATTCCGGCATTATTGACTAAGACATCAACACATTCGTGCTTTTCCAAAATTTGCTCGCATGCTTTGCGAATCTCTTCGCCTGATGAAACATCAACAGCAAGTGCTTCCGCACTTCCACCAGCAGCTGAAATGCTCTCCGCAGCTCCACCGCACGAAGATGATGACTTACTAACGCAAATAACATGTAAGCCATCTCTGGCTAAGCTCTCGGCAATGGTACGACCAATTCCTCGGCCTGCACCGGTGACCAAAGCAACTTTAGATTTTGTGTTTTCTTCGCTCATATGATTTTAATGATCACCGACAAACTATTGCCGGGAATTTATGAAAAATGCTAAATTCCTTGGAGTAAAGCAACACACAATTTTAAAACCACAGTAATCATCAATGATTGAAACAAATTCAAATAGACCAAAATTACAAAAATTCCTCGCTAATGCTGGATTATGCTCAAGAAGAAAAGGAGAGGAATGGATACAGGAGGGAATTGTTTCTATAAATGGCAAACAAGCGCAACTCGGAGAAAGAGTGTGTCCTGAAACTGACATTATTAAATTAAACGGAAAACGGGTTCAGTTAAAAAATCTCCCCCCTGTTACTTTAATCGTTAACAAACCTAAAGGATACACATGCTCAAACGAAGATGAGCACGCAGAACGATTGATTTTTGAATTATTAGAATCAAAGTACAGGGGAATTAGGCTTTTCTGTGCTGGTAGACTTGATGTTGAGAGCGAAGGGATGGTGGTTTTAACAAACGATGGCTCGCTTGCTCATCGACTTACTCACCCATCTCAGAATATTAGAAAAAAATACAAAATTGAACTAAATATTCCCTTAAACACCGCTGATTTGTCATCATTTATTAATGGAGAAGTAATTGATGATGAATTTTTGAAAATTGATGAAATAAAACCAAGCAAGGGTAAGTCTTTGCGGTCCAATAAACTCGATATTTTCATGAGCCATGGCAAAAAAAGGGAAATTCGAAGAATTTTCTTTCACTTTGGCTATAAAGTAAAAAAACTTCGAAGAGTTTCAATCGGAGGCTTGGGAATTCGAAATATGTCCCTTGGTCAGAGCAGAATGCTTAAAAAAGAAGAAATTGATTTGCTCTTTCCTAAAGAAGTTTCCTAAAAATTAGACATGGGAATTTCAAATATTTTAAAAATTAATTTATGTTATGCGAGTGGAGTAATTCTTTTATCGCATCTAGCAACTTTTAGCATCGCTCAGGACAAACAATCTACTCAACCCAAAAACTTGGCAGATGCATTCGGTGGGAATCAGTCGAATTCTCTGACCGTAGAAGTTACAGATGAAGTTGAACCCATTGTGGTCGGCCGGGAAAAATGGAATTCTCCAAGCCCTGCAGGTTCAAATGCGAAACTTGATGAAAAAAGTAAAGACGGTGTGCA
>JABGWZ010000083.1 GCA_018675995.1 Opitutia bacterium
CGAGCGAAAAGCGGCTCAAAAAGGAATTCCCTATCAGGCGTTCATTTCCGGACTTATTCATCAGTATGTGGAAGGCGATCTGGTGGAAGAATCCCAAAGTAAATACGGAAAAAAGTAACCATCTTTTATTTTCTTCTTAATTTTGCCTCTCTCTCCTTTGTCACCGCGAGGGCTGAAAGCCCGTGGCGATCCACTGTGAAGCGGGAAGCGAAGAGACAACTCATCCGCGTGACGCGAGACAGGATGGATTGCCGCAAAGGAGAATTTGTTTAGCCCGCGTGGTCGATTTGCATTTGGGCGTAGGCCTTGATTTTTTCGCGTACTCCAGTCAGTCCGTTTCTTCGGTTGGGGGAGAGGTGTTGTGTGATTCCCACATCGGCAAGAAAATCCGGTTCCATACGAACGACATCCTCGGGAGTTTCATTGCTGTACAGTTCGCAGAGTAAGCCTGCGGTTCCCTTTGTAATCGAGGCGTCCGAGTCAGCCTGGAACTTGCATAGACCCTCTTTAAACTGAGGGAATACCCAAAGCTGGGAAACACATCCTTTAATGAGGAAGGTTTCAATCTTGCAGTCTTCGGGAAGGGGGGCGATTGATTTGGCCCGGTCGATAATGTAGGTAAATCGTTCGAGGTGATCCTCAAAGGGCATGAGTTCCTCCATTAACTGATCGCGTTTTTCTTCGATGCTCATTCGTGCTCTGCCTGTTCATTCCCGGCAAAATTGATTTCCACATTTTCATAAGGGAATTCCATAATATCAATTTTATTAATTACTCCTTTGAGGGGCAGGAATTTATTTATGCGTTCAGTGGAAGTGAATAGGGATGTGTTGCCAACTGTCTCCCCAGTTATTGGATCTTCGACCGGTTCACAGGTTATAATTTTCTCGGTGCCATTTTGATCAGTAATTTCAATATCAATAGAATTTGCGGAAATACGGACAAAATTCTGCACATGGGCATCCAGAACATAAATTTGAAGAAAACCTTGTTCGTGAAGAACAAGTTCTAAGTTAAAACCGGATCCGTGCTCGCCCAATTCTACCAATTGGCCTCCATGCGGAGCCGGGTGATCATGGGCACTGTGCCCACCCTCATGTTGTTCTTCCCCGCAGGAGAGGAACAAAAGGGAAGAAGCGATAAAGAATAAATATGTAAATAGTTTCATTAAGATCTTTTTAGCAGGGAAGGGACAAATGGGCAAGTGCAAGCGCTCAAAATGAAAATTGAAAAAAATAGATTTATGGGTCGTAATGATCTTCATATTTGGCTACCAAAAAGGACTTACTCTTTAATCTATTATTATAATTATGAAAAATTCCCATCTCCTTATCCCATTTATATTCCTGTGCCTGATTGGCGGTTTATTTGGTAAAAAGCCTAATATTGTGATCGTTATCACAGATGATCAGGGGTACGGAGATTTGGGATGCACCGGGAACCCGGTCATTAAGACCCCGCATACTGATAAGCTGGCGAATGAATCAGTATGGTTGACGGATTATCATGTGGCTCCCACCTGTTCACCTACCCGGGCTGCCCTGATGTCAGGACATTGGACAAACAGGACTGGTGTATGGCACACGATTATGGGACGTTCCATGTTACGTGAAAATGAGGGTACTCTTGGACAGTTCTTCAAGGACAATGGATACAATACCGGAATGTTTGGAAAGTGGCATATGGGCGATAATTACCCATACCGTCCGGAAGATCGTGGATTTACCGAGGTTTATCGCCATGGAGGTGGGGGAGTTGGGCAGACACCGGATGTTTGGGATAATGCTTATTTTGACGGTGGCTATTTTCATAATGGAAAAATTGTTCAGGCAAAGGGTTTTTGTACGGATGTTTTTTTTGAATTCGGAAATAAATTTATTCGCAATAGTGTAAAGCAGAAGAAACCCTTTCTTGCATATATATCGACGAACGCTCCTCATGGACCTTTTCACTGTCCCCAAAAATATCTTGATATGTATAAAGGCCAGTCGGGTAGAATCGCATCTTTTTTTGGAATGATAACCAATATTGATGACAATGTGGGGAGGACTCGGGCTTTGTTAAAAGAATTAGGCGTGTATGAGGACACCATTTTTATCTTTACCACCGATAATGGAACAGCAAGTGGTCGTCAAATTTTCAACGCGGGAATGCGCGGTCAAAAAGGCAGTGAATATGATGGAGGGCATCGGGTACCTTTCTTTATGCACTGGCCAAATGGTGGAATGAATAAGCTGAAAAAAATAGACACGCTTTGTCATGCGGTGGATGTGGCTCCGACTTTACTTGATCTAGCGGGTGGTAAGAAACCTAAAGGCTATAAGTTTGATGGAACATCGATTCGAAAAGTCTTACAAGCCAAAGGAAAGATCGACTGGCCCGACCGGATGTTGATTACCGATTCTCAACGGGTTAAAGATCCGATCAAATGGAGGAAATCATCCGTGATGAGCCAGGGTTGGAGATTGGTGAATCAAAAAGAGCTTTACAATATAAACGCTGATCCTGGACAGGAGAAGAATGTGGCAGCTCAGCATCCTGATCGCCTAGCTAAAATGCAGGCATTTTATGATAAATGGTGGGCTGAATTGGAACCCACTTTTGCGGAAACTACCGAATTGCATATTGGCCACAAGGATCATCCAGTGGTTAGCTTGACCAGTCATGATTGGATCGGAGGTCCAACACCCTGGAATCAGGGCCATAACCGGAGTAAGTATCCTTTAAAGAAGGGGAAAAGTGCTAAGCATGAAGGGCATTGGGCGTTAAAAGTATTGAAAACCGGAATTTATCGGATCGAAGTGATGCGCTGGCCGGCGGAATCGGGAAAAGCGATTAATGAAGAATTAGTTGCCGGGGCTGATGTTCCAGGTGAGAGTAAAGCATTTCGTGCTCAAGTTGGACAGGCGATTGGAGCCAAATCTGCGACATTGCGTTTGAATGGAG
>JABGWZ010000279.1 GCA_018675995.1 Opitutia bacterium
CCCTTGAATTAAGAACATCATATGGCTTTGATGCTACTTGTTTTGCGTACTTTGGTGAAGGACGATATGCCTTGAAAGGCTTAAAAACGGACATGTTAAATTAAATTATAATTGATAAAAAGAGAATTAACTGTCTGGCAGACTTTGGCTCGCATTCTTCTTTGCTCTTACTTTGGCAATTAGTTGCATTGCAGAACCAGCAACCAAGGACCCCTTCAGACTACTCTGTTTTGGATCAGTCTTTACTGCCGCGGCAAGATTAGAATCTTTCATTTCCTCTAAAATCTCTTTTCTTAAAATTGATATCGACCTGGGTGCAGAGATTCCTACCTTAACAGAGTCGCCTTCTATTTTGGTAATTGAAATCTCAATTTCATCACCAATTCTAATACCTTGATCAATTTTTCTAGATAATATCAGCATGAGTCTCTTTCAAAATATTTTTATTAGAGACTATCACCACCAACATCCAAAATGTGGCGTGCAGAATATTGCTCATGATTGTTTATTATACATTGCTTGCCCGCTAAACTGTTTCTGTTAATTATTATCGGACCAACCAAATTGAGAGAAATTTTCCCACTTTGGTCATGGGGTAAGGTAACGATATTTAAAATCATTGTATCCTCTGGACCAGTTATTTGAAGAGTTTCTACATCCATATCTGAAATTTCGACAGAGTAATTCGGTATAATTCCACCTGGTTCAATCACAATAAAAGCCAATCCATCCTTTTTTTGTTCCCTAAGCCACATGAATGGTAGTTCCTCTTTATCAAAAACAAGCTCCATTGACCTAATTTCAGAAAAACCAAATAAACCGGTTGGTAATTTGACTATATTAAGTGAATTAGTTTTGTCTAATTCGGAAGAATTTGAATCATCATCAACCTCGAGTTTCATCCCATGTAATTCAAATTAAAGATAATTAAGTAAAGATGTGTTAAGCAATTGAGAACCGATTTGCAAAGCCGCCTGATAAGATGTTGAAAGTTTTGTAAGCCTCATGATTGCTTCCGAAAGATCAATATCAACATCTTTAGCTATGCGTTGGTCTAATTGAACGAAATAGTCTTCATCATGAGCCCGAACGGTTTCCATACGAACCATCTTTGCAGATAATTCACCAAGTTTATTAATTATTTTGTCTTCCTGTTGAATAAGTTTGTTTTCCTCATCTTCCACTTCTTGAGAATAGTGAGATGGGGTGGCATTATTTAGAGCGTCTCTTAAATCAATAAGAGATTGTACAATATCACCCAATTCCTTGGTTCCATTGTTTCCAGCATCGAGGAAACCTGATATTTTACTTTCATTACCAATGTAGTATTCTGAATTCTTAGCGGCACCTGTGTAAGTTACATTAACCACATTTCCATTTTCGTCTCGGTGGTCAATAAATGTTTTGGTACCAGTGGCAAAGGAAAACTCGTCACCTACATTAGCAACCATCTGAGTGCCTTCACGGGGAGTATCAACGGGCACTTCAAAACCCAATACTCTATAAGCACCAGGATCACTAGGATTGACACCCCATAAAACATTTACATCTAATTTTTCTCCACTGGGAAGTTTCACTTCAGCAGTTTGAAACTCAGATGGTACGGAAGTTCCACTTGATGAACCAAAAAAGTATCTACCGGGTTCTATAATTTTCAATCCAACCACCCTTCCATCAGAGTCAACAATCGCATCCGCTTTTGCATCCACACCTGCACTTCCAGATTGAGCTAATGTGACAGTTGGTTGTAAGGAATTATTTACACTAAATTTAAATACATGATCTAAAGGTTTTTCAACCCTAATCCAATTTTCATTTGAGTCTCCAACAGGTGGTAGAATACCAATAGTTCCGTCTATTTGTGCCTGAAAATATTTGCCTTCATTGTAAACAATCTGCCCTAAACCATAAGAATTTACTGAGTTCCACTGCTCACCCTGTTGAGCTAAGCGAGGACCAGGGGCACCACTTCCTATCTTACTAAAATATTCTCCTTCTTGCAGAGAATAATCTGGTGTTCCTCCAGTCCAACCTGCCGGTTTGCTTATAGTTTTCTTTACGACATAAAAATCATTATTTGTTGAATCATAAACAAAATCACCAACATCTGCATCGAATTTTGAATCTTGGGAATAAGTCAGTTCTTTCCCCTC
>JABGWZ010000082.1 GCA_018675995.1 Opitutia bacterium
AGGAATTAAAGCTTGGTGGAGATTGGATGAAACATCTGGGAATCTTGCCCTTGATCAAATCAATGGAAATACAGGCACCTTGGTTGGTATTGATGATTCAGCACGGGTATTTGGTAAGATTGGAAATGCCATTCGTTTAGATGGTGCGGGCGAACACATAATAACCAAAGGTTTTAAAGGAATCGTCGCAGATAAATCACGGACATTATCTTTCTGGATAAAGACAACCAATGCGAATGGTGCATTGGTCAATTGGGGAGCAAATGGTGACGGTGCAAACTGGATGGTCTCATTAAATAATGGATCGTTACATCTTGATATTGGTGGATCACGATTAACCGGCTCGACTATTTTGAACAATAATGCATGGCACCATATCGCTTTGGTTTTACCAAGTGGAGCAAGTGGGGCGTCAGATGTTTTTATGTATGTGGATGGAAATAAAGAAAGCTCAACCCATGCCCACGATCATGCATTTCCATCCGGAATAGGCGGACTTCAACTTTGGTTGGATGCCAGTGATTTGACTACTGCCAATGGATTATGGAATGATCAAAGTGGTAATAATAACCATGCCACTAAAAACGGTAGCCCCACTGTCGTGACTAATGCAGTTAATGGTAATTCAATCATGCGGTACAGCGGGGCAAATGGAGAATATCATTCTTTTAACCGAATTTCAGATATCCGTACCGTCTTTTGGGTTTTTAAGCGTAATTCAGGTTATTGGTACCTTCTTGGAGATACTAGTTCCTATAATTTTCACTCGAACCCACCTGGAGATATATTCCATAGCACTTACGCACATGGGGGGATTAAAGCGGGTTCTTCATTTGCTATAAACGGTACACCTTACGATATTTACGGAAGCTGGCCAACAGATATGTCTATTGCCTCATTAGTGACTAGTCAGAATGTTCAGGCAAATAATTTCTCAAATGATCGTAATATAGGAGGACGTTATGCGAATGGCGACCTCGGGGAGCTCCTCATTTATAATACAGCTCTTTCAGTTGCGAATGTTAATAGGGTCTATTCTTACTTGAGTTATAAATGGGGCTTTATGGGAGTAAACACTTCTAGTCAGAATGATTTACGAGTGGGCACTGATGAAAATGGGAATCACTTTAATGGAATAATTGATGAAATTCGTCTTTATGAACATTCCCTTTCCTCAGAAGAGGTCAACAGCATCGCCTTAAATGGGACGATGAAGTTTCAAACTTCGAGTGTGGCTCTTCCGCCAGTGGTTGAGATAACCACTCTTATCGCAGAGGCAAATGGTTCGGCAATTATCACTGGTAATTTGATTAGTAAGGATTCAAATCTCCCTACCGTTCGGGTCTATTATGGGAATGAAAATGGGGGCTTTGATACTTCCAATTGGGATTCATGGGTGGATGTTTCTTCTGGAAACCCTTTAAACCTAGGAGAATTCAATGCGAGTGTTTCAGGTTTAACTCCTGGGGAAACTTATTATTTCCGAACTTTTGCAACGAGTGCGGACGGAGTAGATTGGTCGAGTGGAGATCCTCAGGTAATCGATGACTTGATGGCCTTTTGGAGGTTTGATGAAGAATCTGGAATTTATGCATTTGATTCCACTTATCCTGCAAATACAGCAAAATTTGAAGGGAGTGAGAATAACATTACTCGCCCGGCGGGTTTTAATGCTCAGGGATTATATTTTGATGGTGGTACAAATTGGTTGAACTTAGATTCTAATTCAAGTGGTTACCTGGGGAATTCTTTTGAAGGTAGAACTATAAGTTTTCGTTTTAAACCAACAGCAAAAGTGTATGCGGGCCCAGCATTGACTAAATATTCTGACTTGGCCGCTTATTTTCCTTTTGATGAGGGAACTGGTGCGAGCACAAGTGATTTGAGTATTAATCAGCTCACTGGTACCGGAAATGGTGGATTTTCCTGGAGCGCAGGTAATGCCGGACAGGCAATTAGTCTTGATGGAGTAAATGATTCGGTCTCTCTTGAAACTCATGGTGTTTTAAAGGAACTTCATAAAAATTCCTACTCCATTTCCCTTTGGGTAAACCCTGCATCTGCACCGATAGGTAAGTACTCACAAGGTCAATTAAATGCATTTGGATTTAAAGTACCAATGAGTGAAGCTTATCTTTCTGGAACAGATATCTTATTTTCACTTACGCCAAGTGGTTCTAGTTTGTTAACCAGTGGTCCGAGTGGCACTGGTTTGGCATTTGATAATGATGATCACTTTAAAAACGCGGGTCTTGGAATTAATCAAAATGATAATTACATGTCCTTGTTTACCGGGGTTTTTCAGGCCAAAGAACAGGGGACTTATACATTTGAAGTTCGCGGTAATGACGACCGTGGAGTTTTGTGGTTCGACCTAGACCAAGATGGTATGTTTGAGGCAACGGGTAATCTTGGAAACGAGAAAATTCTAGATGCTGCGATTCCAATTATTGAAAGCAAAGGTATCGTGTTGTCCCCAGGATATTATTCAATCGCTTTAGTTCATGGTGAGAAAACAGGCGGGGCCACAG
>JABGWZ010000259.1 GCA_018675995.1 Opitutia bacterium
CCTGTACTCTTCCTGCAGAAATAAAACTACCCGGTCCAAGCAACAAAGCACAGAGGTTCTGCAGGAAGTGCAACCTCTTTTCGAAATGATGTTAATGGGTTTGTTACGCATTTCATTCATAACAAAACTGTTGCCCGGGGAATAGAGTAATAATCCATAAATGGAATGTAGACAGTTTTGAAAAATTATTGATCTTCTATTAATATCGGGAAGGAAAAATAAGTTCAAGTTTTTTTGAACAGAGTGAACTCGCTACCTTTTTCCTCAAATATTATTTTACAAGTGAAGAAAAACTATACGATGATACATTTCCTAAAATGAATTAACTGCTGCTGCTGCGAGGGCTATTTGGTAAATGATCTGAGTCGAAAAAGCTAGATTCTCTAAAAACTTGTTTGGTAACTCAATTTTTACTGGTACAATTATCATGTCTCCGCTATCGACAGACATTTTAGCATTTCGGCTAGAAAACCATTTATTAGAGTTACCAGAAATAACCATTCCATTAGTTTTAATTATTGCGATTCGATCTTTATCAGAGCGACTAGTAAAACCACCCGAGTACTCGATCCAGTCTAACACTGACTGGGATTTTTTATAGAGATGACTTGTTGGAAAATTAACTTCCCCTCCCACTGTAATCTCTTGAGGCTTTTTAGGGACTAGTAAGCGATCTCCATCCATAACAATGATTTTGTTATTAGAACTAGGAGTTAACTGTTCATTTAAATCAACAACTAAACGACCAATGCTATCAAAACTTTTCAAACGAACTAAAAGAGCAAGGCTTTGTTCAGATGTCGAATCTGATTCTGTGCCCTTTTCTAAATTTTCGTAGGCAAGTAAATTTTCTAAGCGATTAATAAACTCATTTCTTTGTTTAGTTTCCTTAAGTCGGATGTGTTCTCGAGTAAAAATTGCACCATCTAAAAAACCATCCTCAGATATTCCGCCGGCCCGTTCTACAATGCCTGCGATAGTTTCTCCTCTACTCAATCGATATTCCCCGGGAAACTTAAACTCTCCTTCCAGCAATATTGTTCTTGATTCTGACCAATGGGGAATTTTCCTCACCACTAAATGGTCGTTTGGTTCAAGAAAAAACTGCTGCATTGATTCTTTTTTATTTTTATCAAGTTCAGTTATTTGAATGTGAGAAACAACCAAATTGGTGCCATTGCTATCTGATACCCTAGTTAACTCAGCAGAAAGTGTGTAGGACGCATCAATTAGCCCTCCCGATGCTCTAAGAAGATCCTCTAAGTCCATTTTATCTGTTAATGGATAATCACCCGGGTAACGAACAAGTCCACTAATTGTTACCACTTTAGGGCTCGATCCTGGTTTTTTTTGTTGATTCAAGTCAGAAATAATAACTTCAATCATAGAATCGCGGGGCTTATCCAACGGGAAAAAATACAATGCATCTTGCTCTTGTAATATCAAATTATCAGGCGAAGTTGCATTCCTTAAAGCATTACTGGGAGAAAAAGAAAGAACCGTAACTGTACCGTCCTCTTTTTTTCTTCTGATAATTCCATAATTTAAATCAGTCTTAGGAAGTAAATCCTCTTTTTCTTTAATGAAATCACGAATACGAACTCCCTTTTTCCATTCATATTCACCAGGGCGTTCCACATTGCCAATCAATGAAACCGAATTTGTTACTCTAACTCCGACAGATTCAATCGAAATCAAGTCACCAATTTGCACGGGAAAAGACAAATCTTCAGGTAATTTTAGATTTTTTACTCGAGGTCGATAATCATAACCCAATCTTTCAAGACGAATATTTTTAAGATAAGCTCGGTTACTTGAACCGCCGGCAAGAGAAATTACATTTTGGAGAGTTTCGCCACCTAAAATTTCATATCTTGCAGGACGACGGACTGATCCGCTTACCGTGATTTGATTTTCAACCATTGGCACAAAGATTACATCATTTGGTTGTAACAGGCTATCTCCGTCAATATCACCCTTGAGCATGAGATCATACAAGTCTATTGTTTTAAAAATCTTGCCCTCTCTTTTCAGTTCTACTTTCCTTAAGCTTCCAGTTTCCTTTATCCCGCCCCCTGTGAGTAATGCATTAAGCATAGTTGATAAGGCACTTACTGTGTAGCCGCCTTGCCTTCGGACTTCACCCAAAAGAAAAACA
>JABGWZ010000114.1 GCA_018675995.1 Opitutia bacterium
GTTTGGTACCGTAGAGATTTCAGTGGAAACAAGACCACATTTTTATGGGGACTTTTCACCTTTACCGATTATTGACTTTTCTACTACCCTTTCTTAGTGGTCAACATTCAGAATCCAATCAATAATTAGAATAATTCCATTTTACTGCTTGCGAGTAGTTCTTGGAGGGTTATGATGCAGTGATATGACTTATGATATTTCTGAGAATCACAAACGCGCACTTTATTCTGCCCTAAGGAAAAAAGAATTAAGACCCACAAAACAACGTATTTGCGTTTACAATATCATAATGTCGAAGAAAGACCATCCTACCGCAGATGATATTTTAAATCGGGTTCGAAAAAACCTCCCAACTATCTCATTAGCAACGGTTTATAATTGCCTTGAAACACTTGTAGACTGTGAACTAGTTCGTCAAGTGAATTTTGACCGGTCGTCTACTCGATTTTGCCCTAATCTTACTCCTCATGCTCATTTCAAATGTAGTGAGACTGGAAATATTTTTGATATATCTCTAGACGAAGAATCTATTAGAAGTCTTAAGGCAGTTCTGCCTAAAGGTTACAAGGCTGACAATTTCGAACTCTCGTTTGCTGGATCAAAAACAATTTCTAGCAATTAAAATTCAAAAAAATATATGAATTCAATTCAAATCGATAACTTATCTGCAAAAATTGACGGTAATAATATCCTTAACAATTTGAACTTCACCCTTCCTAAAGGTGAGGTACACGCTATAATGGGTCCCAACGGGAGTGGCAAAAGTACACTTTCGAAAGTACTTTCAGGTCATCCAGATTACGATGTAACGAATGGATCTGCAAAAATGGATGATGTTGAACTTCTTGGACTTTCTCCAGACGAAATAGCGAGACTTGGACTTTTCCTTGCCTTCCAATACCCGATAGAGGTACCAGGTGTGAGTATAGCAAATTTCATTCGCGCCGCTCTCCAAGCAAGGATGGAAGAAGGGCAAAATGTAAAAGCAGTTGATTATTACAAGGAACTTTATGTAAAGATGGATGAATTAGGTATAGATAAATCCTTCACTTCTCGCTCCATGAACGAAGGTTTTTCCGGCGGAGAAAAAAAACGTTGTGAGATCCTGCAAATGTCTATGCTTAACCCCAAATATTGTATCCTTGATGAGACAGATAGCGGCTTAGACATAGACGCCCTTCGTGTTGTGTCAGAAGGTGTAAATCGCATGAAAAATTCTGAGCGTGGAATCTTGGTTATTACCCATTATCAAAGATTACTGGATTACATTGTCCCCGATAAAGTACATGTTATGTGGGACGGGCAGATTGTCCGAAGCGGAACCAAAGAACTGGCACTTGAACTTGAAGAACGAGGTTATGACTGGATAAAAGAAGAAATTGCGGCTGCCTAAATTTTACTAATACAATGATCAAACCATCAAATATCGAAATCGACCGAGAAAAAGGAAACTTTCATTATCCAACATCAAAATATGCCTTCGATGCAGGAATTGGCCTTTCCGAAGATGTTGTTAAGTACATATCCGATGTTAAAAAAGAGGACGATTGGATACTCGACTTTCGATTAAAAGCACATTCAATTTTTGACAAGAAACCAATGCCAACTCATTGGGCGACAAAAGATTTGGAAAATATCGATTTTGATGTAATTCGTTATTATCTTGCTCAAGGACAAAAACCAAGCAGAACTTGGGAAGAAGTTCCTGATGACATCAAAAATACATTTGAGCGTCTTGGCATCCCCGAACAAGAACGTAAATTCCTTGCCGGCGTAGAAGCTCAATTTGATAGTGAGGCTGCTTACTCCCACATGAAAGAAGATCTTGAAAAACAGGGAGTAATATTTGTCGGTCCAACCGAAGGTTTACGAGATCACCCAGAAATCTTTAAAAAGTGGTTTGGGAAAGTAATTCCTAGCTCAGACAATAAATTCTCAGCTTTAAACAGTGCTGTCTTTAGCGGCGGGAGCTTTATATATGTTCCACCCGGGGTTAAACTAGCTCAACCCCTACAGGCTTATTTTCGAATCAATGCTGAAAATTTCGGTCAATTTGAGAGGACTCTCATTATTGCTGACGAAGGGGCTGAGATAACTTACATGGAAGGTTGTACAGCACCCAAATTTGAAACATCAACTCTTCATAGTGCCGTCGTTGAACTTGTTGCCCTCAAGGGAGCTAAAATTCAGTACATCACTGTACAAAATTGGTCAAATAATGTTTACAACCTTGTTACCAAAAGAGCAATGGCTGATGAGGAGGCCGAAGTTAGGTGGATTGATTGCAATATCGGTTCTAGGCTAACTATGAAATATCCCGGGGTAGTCCTAAAAGGGAGGAAGGCCAGAGGAGAAGTACTTTCCATTGCCCTGGCCAACGATGGTCAACATCAAGACACGGGTGCTAAGATGGTTCATGCAGCTAACGAAACAAGCAGCAATGTAATTGCGAAATCAGTTTCAATAGGAGAAGGACGTTCATCATACAGAGGGTTGGTTCAAATCCCTGGACATTTAAGGCACTGTAGGAACAATACGGAATGTGACGCTTTGCTTATCAATAGTGAAAGCCAAACTGATACCTACCCCGCAATTACAATAAAAGGTGATGATAATTCGGTTCAGCATGAAGCGAGTGTTTCTAAGGTGAGTGAAGAACAAATTTTTTACATGCAACAGCGTGGTCTGAATGAAGCTGAAGCGATGAGCCTATATGTGAACGGATTTGTAAATGATTTAATCAGAGAATTCCCAATGGAATACAGCGTTGAACTGAAAAGGCTGATTGATTTGGAAATGGAAGGTTCTGTAGGGTAAAATCACATGGTCTCAACACCCTCTCATTCGAAACACATGGACTCTCAATTCTTAACCCCTGATTTTTTTGAATCATTTTCTGCTAAAAGATCTTGGGAACCAGGCTGGCTAGCTGATTTCCGAAAAGATTCTTGGGATAAATTTCTATCCTTACCTATAAAGAAAAATAAAGATGAAAGGTGGAGATTTTCACCTCGAGCTAGACTCGGTTTTTCAAATTTTGATCAATTAGCAGAAAGTCCTAAGCCCTCTATTCTGAATGGTCAAAAAATAGAAGGAATTCTTTTCGACACCCTTGATCAAACTATCCTAAATGCACCCTCAAGCTTATTAGATTTACCTAATATGCAAGGTCCAAACTTGGGTGCTGATGACACCTTTTTATTAGGATGCTGTTTTTCAGAATTAGGAGTTTTCCTAAAGACTGAAAAGGGAATTATCGAGAAAAAGCCACTTAAACATTGTCATTTTGCTCCAAAAAACAATCAATCCTTGTTTCAAACTAATATCATTTCACTCGAACCGTTTTCTGAGTTAACAATCATCGAAATTTTTGAATCTGAAGTTATGGATACAGGTGGAACGTTGTCCAACTTAAGTCATATCAAATTAGCAGAGGGAGCTAAACTAAACAGAATTCTAATTCAAAAAGTTAATCAACTTTCAACATTTAATCATCTTGAAAGCATTCAACTTGGACGAAATTCTGAATTTACAAATATTTCATTACAATTAGGCGGAGCACAGAGCAGAAGCGAGTCCAAGGGTGTCATTGCTGGGGAAGGTGCAAGTTTTAACAATTTTTCATTGAGCTTAGGAAATGGTGAACAGTTATTTGACCAAAGAACCGTACAACACCATATATCCCCTCACGGTAAAAGTAATCTTTTATACAAGAATGCACTATTAGACGAATCAAAATCAATTTTCTCGGGACTAATAAAAGTTGACCCTATCGCACAAAATACGGATGCATATCAGACTAATCGAAACTTACTTCTAAGTGCAAATGCCGAAGCAGATTCACTCCCCGGGTTAGAAATTTTGGCAAACGAGGTAAAGTGCAGTCATGGTGCAACAACTAGTAAAATCGATAACCAAGAACTCTTTTACCTACTCAGTAGAGGCATTCACAGAAATGTTGCCGAAAAATTAATTGTGCTTGGTTTCTTCGACGAAATTATTCGGGAAGCAGGCACTCAAGAAACTATTGAACTTTTAAGGGATGAAATTTCACATCATTTCAATTAAGATTATCCACAAATTTAAATGAATAACAACCAAGAAGAGATTGAACTGCATAGGGATGTTACTGCTACTTTAATCCCCCACGGAGAAGAATTTATTCTTTCCAAAGGAGATAAAGTTACAGTTACGCATAAATTAGGTGGAAATTTTACAGTTATGACACTTAACGGCATGTACAGAATTGCCGCTAAGGACGCTGATTCCCTGGGTAAAGAAAAAACTGAGTCAAATAGTGAAGCCCATTCTCCAAGTGGTGAACCTGCCGATGAGGAACAAATTAGAGATAACCTTCGCACAGTATTTGATCCAGAGATTCCAGTAAATGTTGTTGATTTAGGTCTTATTTATAAAATCCAAATTGAAAAAAGTGAAGAAAGGGGCAGGATTGCTTTTATAGATCTTACGCTTACTGCCCCTGGATGTGGAATGGGTCCAGTAATCGCAGAAGATGTTAAAGGA
>JABGWZ010000081.1 GCA_018675995.1 Opitutia bacterium
ACCCAGAATCGAACTGGGGAGTCACTTGTAAAGATTAGACATTTTTTCCAATTCATTTTTCATATCCAAGACTAACTCTTTGGGACCTGTAACTTTGGCATGCATACCCCAATTAAGAATCCACCCCTTGATTTCGACTAGACTATTTACGGTTATTGAAAAATCAACACCGCCGTCATTTCTCTTTTTGATTTTCTGAGAATCGTTCCATTTGCGTTCTTGTACGAAGGGGGCTGCAAATGAATCGAACCGAACTTTTACTTGATGCGACTCGGTTCCCCTAAATATCCCGAAACTGTGCTTCATATATTGATCGATAGACAGTTCGTGTTCAGGGAAAGTAGTTACATGAAGTTTTATGTTACTCATTCTTGCCAGAGAGTAAGATGGATAAATTCCTTTATGTTCGCTAAGTGTGAAAACATACCATGCATTGTCGTGATTAACTAAGTGAATAGGACTAAGTTTTTTCTTTTTCTCCACTCCACGCCACGGATAGTTATAATTAAAAGATATTTCCCTTCGATCACGACATGCCTCGGAAATCTTTTCGATTAAGTTATAATTTAATTTACTCCAACCAGCAGTACGAAAACTTACATACTCTCGAATTTTCTTCATTCGATTGGAAGAAAGTACCCCCATTTGCAAAGCAAACTTATCATATAATCGAGCTAATGGGTCTCGCACGGAAGTACCCCGATATTTTTCAATCGAATTTCGTGCAACCAGAAAAGCAAAAATTTCTTCCTCGGTTATCTTGACCGCAGGAAAATCAATCACAGCCTCGTAGTATTCATAGCCAGCCAAGCTTGAATTGTAATGAAGTGGCACCCCCCATATGTCCTTCATGAATTTTATATCCCGTTGGATCGTTTTTGAGGAAACCCCAAAAGCAGCAGCCAGACTTTTGGAGGTAGGTAATTGACCAGGCGGAAGCAAACGGCGATGGATTTCGGTCATTCGCTTAAGAGTTGAATAGGTGGATGTGTATTCTTCGGATTTCATAAGAGTAAGTGTTATTTTGCATATGTACCTAGGCTCTATCAAGCGAAGACTTTATATGTCTTAGGGGGTGATTTAATCTCTTACTATGCAATTTTCAACAAAGTCTACTTCGCTGAATGAGGTACATATAAATTTTTTCTTTAAAGCATTTGTTGTACTATCAATGTTTCTATGCCTGTGGCTGTTTCGCCCAGTCAACTCGCTACCAATATTAACGAAATCGATTGAGAGTGCAGAGCCCGTGGAAGTGGTTGAAGAAAAAGACTTTTTATCCGCCCCAACAAAAATCCAAAAGATAAATATAATCGAAGAGTCTCCGATATCTAAATCTGCTGAAGAAGAGATGGCATCAGGAAGATTTCTTTTAGAAACTCAAATTCGTCCCGGAGTTTCAAAACTAGAAATTTATAGGAATTTAATTATTCGAGGAGGGATCTTCATTTCATTAGATACTAATAAAACTTATCACCTACTGGACAATGAATCATTGCGTACTCCCTTGAGTGAGGTAGACGAGTTCAAACTTCCAATTAAAGGGTACGCATTTCATCGACCCCGTCAAATTGATCCTAGGGACTTTAGGTATCTTGGTCGTAAAATTCCTAAAGGAGAAGTCGTATTCCTCGTAATGCCAAATAATTTTGAATCCTCAATTCTTACTGAAATGGAAGCGTTACTTCCCCTGCCGCTTTCGTCTTACGCTGAAGGGTTAGTCAATTTGGATCTTTCAAGAAACGGACATTTAAATTTCACGCTTATCTCTGTGGTTAAGAATGCAGGGGTAACGCAAATTATTAATCGTGCTTTTAGAGGAGTATAAAGACTGAGTACTATGAAATTTATTTGGACCATAACTTTCTGCTGGGCAATCATATCAATTTTGCGAACCGATCAAGTTGCCAAACTTTGGAGAAATTTTAATACGGCTGGATTAATCACCGAAACATTTCTTCAAATTTCAAAAGATTGTAATCTTATATATCAAGGGGCCAAGGATTTGTTCAACAATACCTCAGACACTTTGCAATCGTCTTCATTGAAACGCTCTTTG
>JABGWZ010000143.1 GCA_018675995.1 Opitutia bacterium
TATCATTCTGTTTTATTACTTTGGGTAAACGTCAAACTCTTAAAGAAAAATGAGTGAAAAAGACCCGTCTTCTGTCACCTCAGCTTTCGAAATTCTTTTCATTTCAAAATCTCTGGAAAGAATTGCCGATCATGCAGTAAATATTTCTAAAGAAGTCGTTTTTATGGCAACTAGTATTGATGTTCGGCACGCCCCGGAATACAAAAAGTCTGTACTCAAAAAAAATCTTTCATCAGAAGCATGGGATAGAAGCACTAAATATTCCTAAACAAACAACAATAAATGCTTCTTGCAATTTAGAATAAGAATTGTGGAATCGTCATTTCAAAATGACTTCCCAAATTCGAATATTTGTTGTTGATGATGAACAGGACCTGACGGACCTGCTTCATTATCAATTGGGTAAGGAAGGATATAAGGTAAAATTCACTAACAATCCTTACGAAGCACTTGGGAATGCTCGTGATTTCAATCCGGATCTCATTATACTGGATGTTATGATGCCCGACCTTGATGGTTTTCAACTTTTACGGATGATTCGAGCTGATAATCTTCTTCAAAAAACTCCGGTTATTATGCTTACTGCGAAGACCGATCTTGAACATAGGATAAAGGGATTAGAACAGGGAGCAGATGATTATTTGGGAAAACCTTTTGATTCCCAAGAGCTTGTTCTTCGGATTCGATCTATTCTTAAAAGGACTACTGAGCAAAAGGATGAAAATCAGTCACGGATTCTTTTTGGCAATCTTCTGCTTGATGAAGATGATCATAGTATATCAATTTCTGGAGAAAAGGTTGATTTTACATTAACGGAATTCAAGTTGCTCCATTACTTTCTCAAGCGGCGGGGGAGGGTGCAAACCCGGGATAATTTACTACTGGGGGTATGGAAATTTGATGCTGATGTTGAAACTAGAACAGTTGATGTTCATATTCGTAGAGTTAGAAAGAAGATTAAAGATTCAGGGGTCGAGATTGAAACAATTCGTGGAGTTGGCTATCGACTTGTCGAGGAGATTGCTTAGATAATGTTACTACCCCTTTGGTTGATTGTCTTATTGGTTACTGGTTTTGTCTATGGATTATTTGTCACCATCAAAAACATAACTAACAGGGATAAAAATTTCTGGATTGAGAATAAACCCAAAAAAAGAGAAGCAAACGATCAGGACGAGCAAACCCGAAGAGATTTCGTTGCCAATGTTTCACATGAGTTACGTACCCCGGTATCGATTATTAAGGGGTTCGCTGACTCTCTTCAGGAAGATTATGAAATCCTGAGCGAGACCCAACGTAAAAACTTTTTAACTAAAATTCAAAAGAATGCAGAGCGGCTCAATTCTCTTGTTGAAGACTTACTTGTCCTTGCTAAACTAGAAAAACCTAAAACTACATTGTCCAAGGAATCGCTCGATCTTTGCGAACTTGTCCAAGTGATCGAAGAAGAGTTTCTACAGAGAAAAGTATCCTCGTTTCCAAAACTGATCTTAATTTGTCCATCATCAGCGGTCAGTATTCTTGCCGATCGTCAAAAACTAGTCAGTGTATTTGAAAACCTAATCGACAATGCAATCATACATGCAGAGGGACTTTCTCAAATATCGATTCGCATTCGTGAAAACTCAGAAGATAATTCCATCACCTGTGAAGTGGAAGATGATGGCAAGGGAATTGAGCAGGATGACCAAGAGATGCTCTTTGAGCGTTTTTATCGTGTTGATAAAGGAAGATCTCGAAATAGAGGCGGAACCGGACTTGGTTTGAGTATTGCGCGTGAAATTATTGATGCTCATGGTGGTGAAATTTCTGTTAGAAGTAAAGTCGACAGCGGTACGATTTTTTCTTTCAAGGTACCTCAATCTCTCTAGTCTAAAACGAAAGAATATACCTGTAGGTATTATTCTCAGAGGCTATATTTTTAATTGTAACATGATTGTAACAATCATGACCCAATTATGTAAGATTTGAATGATAAAAAAGAAAGATGTCCTATACAAAGCCCTCAACCTATATAAAATTTATTATTCGTAATTTTTCCTATTTGCTTGGAGTAATAGTCGCTGTTCATTTCGGCAATGGTCAAAATAGTAGCTACGATCAAGTTTGGGACAAAGTTGTGCTTTATGAAAATGAAGAGAGCTCGGTCATCCAGAAATTTGCTCTTACGGGCCGCTTACAATCTGATTATCATAATTTTGAAAATGATGAAAATGGTATTTCCGAGGATGATTCGCAATGGCGACGGTTTCGCTTCGGTTTCAAAGCGGCCTTGTTTGGTGGTGTCACCTTACATTCCGAGGCTAATATGAACCTTAATCAACCTGAGCCTTTGTATCGGAATTTGACCGACACATATTTTTCCTGGTCAACTGGCACAGGAATAAAAATCAAAGTGGGAAAACAGTCCGCCCCATTTACGCTACATGGCTCCACTTCATCCAAGAAACTTTACACATTAGAGCGTGGCAAGATCGCAAGAAATATTTGGTTTGGAAATGAGTATTTCACGGGGGTATCTTTCTCCGGGAAAAGGGATAACTGGGAATACTTGGCGGGAGTATATTCAAGTGATGAAGGCCCGGAATTTGATGAGGCATTCGATTACGGTAAATTTGGCTTAGTTTCGATTGGTTATAATTTTGAGGGGTCAGAATATTTTGATAAATCCTTACTACGGTTTGATTTAATGATGCAGGAAACAGATGCGTTGAACCAAACACCTGAGCACAAAAACGCCTTTTCCATTGTAACCAAGCTCAACAAGGGAAAATTTAATTTTTGGGGTGACCTAAGTTTCTCTACTGGGTACGGGTCACAGAGCGATGTCTGGGGCACCCAACTTATGCCGTTTTATGATTTCACCGACAAAATCCAGGGAGTTTTTAGTTATACTTATGTGGAGAGTAACGGTCCTCTTGATATTGATGTTACTCGATATGAGAGAGATCTCGCAGGTCGTGGGGATGAGATGCAAGAATACTTTTTCGGAATCAATTATTTTTTCAATGGACACAAATTAAAGTGGCAGAATGCCATTCAATATTCACAAATGGATAACTTGGGAATTAAGGTATACGAAGGGTGGGGATACACGTCTGGTCTTCGTATTAGTTGGTAAGAATCCTACTATTAATTGAAACACACTAATTCAGATTAAATTATGGCAAATGTATCAACTTGGGAATTTATTGTAGGCTTTTTATACATCCTTGGCGGATTGGGCATTTTTCTTTTTGGAATGCGGGTGATGAGTGAAGGCATTCAAAAAGTGGCTGGAGAAGGGATGCGGAGAATTATGGCGACTATGACCCAGAACCGATTTTTCGGACTAGCCACGGGTTTGTTGGTCACTTGCTTGGTTCAATCGTCTTCAGCCACTACCGTAATGGTAGTCAGCTTTGTAAATGCACAATTACTTACTCTTATGGAGTCGATCGGTGTGATCATGGGTGCAAACCTTGGGACTACTCTTACCGGTTGGATTATTGCAACCATTGGAAAGTTTAGTTTATCGAAAATTGCTCTGCCGATCATTGGTATCGGATTACCGCTCGTATTTATGAGCAAGCCTAAGTTCAAACATACCGGAGAGTTCCTCGTTGGATTTGGGTTATTATTTTTTGGACTCAGTGAGTTAAAAAATGCAGTACCCGATGTAAAAAGCTTGCTTAAAAGTGCTGATCCTGGGGATCAGTTACTTGTTCAGGATATTCAAGGATTTATTAAACAACTTAATAGCTATGGATTCGGTTCTGTTATTATTTTTCTTATTATCGGAGTCTTTCTCACCATTTTGGTACAATCTTCTTCCGCTGCTATGGGTATTACCATAATTGTGGCGATTAACGGTTGGATTAATTTTGAGATCGCAGCAGCCATAGTTCTTGGTGAAAACATTGGTACCACGGTCACTGCGTGGCTTGCCTCCTTAGGGGCAAACCTCAATGCAAAAAGAGCTGCGCGGGCACACTTTATTTTCAATATTGCTGGCGTCTGCTGGATGTTACTTCTTTTTTATCCTTTTATTGGCATGCTTGACCAGATCATGCCCGGTGCCATTTACACAGAAGATGTTACACAAGTTGAGGCGTCTACTTATCTCAAAGATAACGATTTTGTCGGAGAGCCAACTGAGAGTGATCTTGCCAAAGCGAGAAAAGCCATTGTCGATAAGAATATCCCCCTTCACTTATCCCTTTTTCACACCCTGTTTAATCTTGCTAATATAGCACTTTTAATTGGATTTGCTCCCCACTTAAGTCGATTAGTTGAACGATTGGTAAAGCCAAAGACTCATGATGGCACTGCTCCGAAACCGGGGAGCTTGGCTTCCCTCCATTACGAAGGGTCCGGTGTGCTACCTAAAACAGGTGAACTTAACCTCGCCCTTGTCGAAGCCGAAATTGATCGGTTGGCGGCCATTACACGCTATATGTTTGAAGGGTTTGTTGAAGTATTTGAAAGCCCGGATGCGGATAAGAGTGACCTCATAAAAGAACTTAAGGAACTAGAAGAGAAATGTGATGATCTGGCGTTTGAAATTACCCAAACCTTAATTTATTGTACCACGGAGAGCCTAGCTGGTGAAAGAGCCCTTCGTGTTACCTCGCTTCTTCGTGTTACCGGTGAGCTTGAGGATATCGGGGACTGTTGTCACCGCCTCGTTCAATTAGCACATCGAAAATATCGAAAGAATCGGGTATTACCCGAGGAAACTCTTCGTGAGATCAAAGTCTTTTCTGAACAAATCCTTGATTTTATGGAATTGTATCAGACCCACCTTAAAGATGGAAGTGTTCCAGATATTGAAAAAGCTGAAATGATCGAGGATCGTATCGATGCTTCCAGAAAATCCTTACGCAAAAATGCAGTTAAACGAATGCAGGATAAAGAAAACTTAAAGGCTGAAATGATCTATATCGATATACTGAATGAAATGGAAAGTATTGGAAACGATGCTCTCAATGTTGTTCAAGCCCTCAATCATGTGGTCTGATTATTTTTTAATAAGTTAATTCTTTCATACAGCTTGCCATCTCAACGCCATTTGTTGAAAAAAGGAGAAGATGAGTTTGCTTAGGGTTAACCAGTTAAAAAAATCATTTTCTTCCCCCGAGGGAGAAAGCGTAAAAGTAGTAGATGTAGATAATTTCTCGTTAGATTTATCCGAGTTTTGTGGAATGCGTGGAGAAAGTGGTTCAGGAAAAACTACATTTTTGCACCTTCTTGCAGGAATTTTGTCACCGGATGATGGATTAATAGAACTTGAGGGACAAAATACTGTACAGATGAATAGCTCAGAGAAAGATTCATTGCGAGCTGGTAAAATTGGTTACGTTTTTCAGTCTTTTAACCTTCTTCAAGGCTTTAGCTGTATAGAGAATTTGAAATTAGCAATGTCATTTGGGTCCAATTGTAATGAAAGTTATGCAGAGGAATTACTTAAAAAGGTGGGGTTAGCACATCGTCTCTCATACAAGCCCAGTCAACTTTCTATTGGTCAACAGCAAAGGGTTGCCTTAGCGAGGGCACTTGTCAACAAACCAAAATTGGTTCTTGCTGATGAGCCAACTGGTAACCTTGATTCAAAAAATGCTAAGAATGCAATAAATTTACTTTGTGAGCTTTGTCGTGAGACTGACACAGCTCTTCTTGTGGTGAGTCATGACGAAAGAGTAGTTTCAAATTTTGAACTGCAAATTGACTGGAATGAAATTAATAACGCTGATTCTGAAGGGTAGGCTAGAAAGATAATTTTTAAGCAATGAATCAATTTAAAATTTTTTTTCTTTTGTCCTTTGGCGGAATAAGGCAATTTCTTCTTTCTTCCCTTATTGCTTCTCTTTCAATTGCGATGGCAGGGGGACTATTCTTAAGTACATGGAAAATAAAGGAGGGGGCTCAGAAGTCTTTTAAACTTTCCTCAAGTGGATTTGATGGAGTTTTAGGGGCAAGGGGGTCAAAATTACAATTAATTCTTAATGCGATTTTCCATTTGGAAGCTTCTCCGGGAAACCTGGATTGGGAGCAATATGAACTTATTAAGAATTCTCCGGGGGTAAAATCGGCATACCCTCTGGCTGTTGGTGATAATTATATGGGCTTTCGAATTGTTGGGACCACACCCTCTCTTCTTACTGAGCACGAATGGCAAGAAGATAAACGGTATGAATTAAATCCGGGGGGGCGGGTCTTTTCTGAATCAAATAAAGAGGCTGTTGTCGGAAGTTTTGTTTCTTCCAGGTTAGGATTAAAAGTGGGTGATATATTTCACCCTTATCATGGTTTAACTTTTAATGAATCCAGTAAGCACGATGATATTTATGTGGTGGTCGGTATTTTAAGTGCAACTGGTACGCCCGCGGACAAAGTAATTTGGGTACCAATCAAAGGAATACAGCATATGGATGGACATGCGAGAGAATATGCTAACTCTATTAGTGCGGTGCTTGTTAAATTAAAAGGAATTGCAGCGGGGATGGAATTATCAATGAAATACAATA
>JABGWZ010000159.1 GCA_018675995.1 Opitutia bacterium
AATAATGCGGAACTTGTCGCCATTGCAGGCAACTTGAACTTCGATTCCAATAATGATGGTTACATTGTTAAAGTGTTAGATGACGCAGGTACTGGCACAGCCAAGTATTGGAAGTATGAAATGCTTGGCGGTCTCGCGAAAGACGATTGGACAGAAACAGAGCCCGCCTATTCAAGTTTTCGCCTTTCAAATATTGGCTTGGATTTTGGAACTGGATCGGATCGTATGCTAATCAAGAATTCTGCCCTTTTAATACAGGAGTTGGAAGAGAATCCTGATAAGGTGAAAGCTTTATTTACCCAAGCAACCGCTACTGCTTTTGATGTAAATACTCAAGCGAGCAGGACTTATCAAGGCGTATCCGAATCAGTGGATGAATTCATAAGTGCTTTCTTGTCCGGTGATAGCGACTCTGGTTACAAGGGTGCCTACAACACTCATATTGAAAGCGTTCGAAGTCAAAATAAGCGAATCGATGATAAGATCGAGGATATGGAACGATATTTGGAACAACGCGAAAACACATTAAGTGCTGGATTTATGCGAATGGAAGAAATGCAGTCCCAGTTAAATACTCAGTTACAAACTCTCCAAAATTCATTCAAGAAATAAATGAACAATTTACGATACTGCCTATTAATTATTACGATTACTATCGGGTTCTCTGGATGCAGAAAATTCGAGCAGGAAAAAGTGGTTGCGAGAGCAGAACCCTTTGTACCAACCAATTTATACCCAGTCGAGAGACTACCATCATATTTCAACCGTGTAGTGTTCATTCCGTGCTATCATGAGGACAACGACTCGCCAGTTCTCAATTTTATTGATGATGTTTTTAATCAGGAACTTTCCCAAGAAAGAATTTTTGAGATTATCAGGTTTAGTCCATCACAAATGAAAAAAACTTTTGGTATTGAACGAGTTTCTTCATCCGGCAACCTACCAGAGAATTTCTTACGGAAACTAGAAAGTTTAACTCAGTCGAATGGAGTTTTATTCGTCGATATTCACTCCTTTCGTCCTTACAGACCAATGTCGCTAGGTGTGAGAGCTAAATTGGTTGACATTAAGAGTGGTGAATTCATGTGGGCAATTGACGAAACCTTCGATGCCGGTCATGCGAGCGTAATTATGGGTTCAAGGGTTTTTCAAGAAGAGTCCCAAGTTCGCGCACTATCCGCAAAGACCTCAGGAAGTGTTTTACAATCGCCCAGAATTTTTGCAAAGTATGTTGCATCCGCCACTTTTTCGACTCTTCCTCTCAGATAGTGGAAAAAGATGGTTGCAATTATGTCTAAACTGGCACAAATTAAGCTTAGTATAATTTATGGAGGCAATATCTAGTAACGGTAGAAATGCGATTGTTCAAGCTTATGGTAAGCATGAACCTTCCACTCATATATCTACAAGCAGGTCTCCAGATACTCCAACTACCACTAGTCTTACTGACTTAAGCGATTTAGCTAAACGTGCTGAGACTACGGGTGAGGATGTTCGCCCAGATGTAATCAAACGGGCACAGGCACTTTTAGCAGATCCCAATTGGCCCAATGATTCCGATTTAGAAGGGCTTTCCGAAAAGCTGCTCACAACTGAAGATTTTTCAGGATAAGCTTCTCTGACTGCCCCTGTTATGCAATACGATAAAATCGCTAAATCCTACAAGGCTCAGTCCGTTCAAACGGCAAGTCCAGGAAAGTTGGTGTTGATGCTTTTTGATGGTTGTTTACGATTTACTACTGCCGCTAAACGAGCGTTTGATGAGGAGGAATTCACTAAGCGAAATGAGGATGTGAATAATAATCTCATTCGTGCACAAAATATCGTGACTGAACTTCAATCATCTCTTGATATGTCAGTTCCGGGTGAACTACCTGGTACACTATATCGATTGTATGATTACGTAATGCATCAACTTCAACAGGCAAATCTTAAGAAAGAACCTCAGACCATAGACGAAGCTGAAAAAGTAATTAATGAATTAAGGGAAGCATGGTCAGAAATGTTGGCTCAGAATCCTGAGAACGAGATTTCAGGAGATCAACAACCTGGTTCTCTATCGTTGAAGGCTTAACTGGAAGGGGAATGTCGGTTCCGAGCGATAACCCAACAAGTTTCAATATCTTTATTGATATTTTAGAGGTTTATGAAAATCTTTTGCATACTGAAACACAGGCGATTGCAGCCAAGAATCTAGATGAAATCGAATCCATACTCGCTCAAAAGGAGGAGAGTATGAAGAGCGTATTGGCTGCGAAAAGTGAAATTGAATTTGACCCGCTCACTAACATTAATACTAAAGATTTAATTACTCGATTGATAGAATTGCAAAAAAGAAATGCAGAGTCTTTCAAACGTCTAATTGACACACAATCCGAGAAAGAAAAAAAGAGTGAATTTGAAAAAAAACCACTTAAAAATCTTAGGATAATAAAAGCATACTCTAATAGTATGTTCAATAGCAGTACTCGACTTAATTAATTAACTCGAAAGAATCTTTAAGTTTTATATGCCATTGAACTTGCGAGAAGTTGTCTTTTCGTTACTGTTTTGTCTCTTTTATGAACAAGCGAAATTTATTTGAAAAAGTCTGGGATGCTCATGCGGTCGGACAGTTGCAAAATGGCCAAACCCAATTGTTCGTTGGTAGGCATTTAATTCATGAGGTGACCAGTCCACAGGCATTTGGCATGCTACGGGAAAAATCATTGCCCGTTCGTTATCCCGAGCGGACTTTTGCCACGGTCGATCATATCGTGCCCACCAATGAAACCCAGGAGCCTTATTCCGACCCGTTAGCAGATGCGATGATTAAGGAACTCAGGAAGAATTGTCAGGACTTTGATGTTACTTTTTTCGATGTTGATACTGGAAAACAGGGCATCGTACATGTGGTCGGTCCCGAGCAAGGACTTACCCAGCCCGGCATGACGATTGCCTGTGGTGACTCGCATACCTCTACCCATGGTGCATTTGGAGCGATTGCCTTTGGGATTGGGACCAGTCAAGTCCGCGACTTGTTGGCCACACAAACGATGGCATTGGGGAAATTAAAGGTTCGCCGAATTGAAGTAAATGGAAGTTTGAATCCAGGGATTTATGCCAAGGATGTAATTTTACACATTATCAAATTGTTGGGCGTAAA
>JABGWZ010000079.1 GCA_018675995.1 Opitutia bacterium
TCATTGAACATGAAGATCAATTTTCATTTAAAGGTGGAAAATGTGTTCTATGGGGCTTTCCTTATGCGGGAAATGCAATTCATTTTGACGATTTAAATATTCTTTCTCTTTCACAACAGTAACTACTACAATAAGAGCATGAAAGAGGTCGATTTGCACTAAATCATATCCTTGCCAAAACGCTCTATTTATATGATTATAGAGCATCGTGCCAACTTTCAATCGTGTCCTTTTTCTTTCGCTAGGTAGTGTATGCTTGTTACTCATTCCTTTCTTTTGGTTGGCGTTAGTATTTGATTATAAAGCGCTTGAGAATGTTATGGTGAGTTTGGCCAAAAGTTATTTTGTGGGTTATCCTGTTCCTGAGTTATTTGGTGCTAACAAAATTGATTCTGTCGTTAGTCAAGTTTTTCGAGTGAAAATATTCCTTTCTCTCTTTTTACTTTCATATTCATTATTTTTTCTTGCCCTTTATTCTGTGGAAGAAAATAGCAGGCGATTTAAATTTTTATTTAGGGGGATCTCGATCCCCCTATTTGCTCTTGTTGTCATATTTTGGATCAAGTTTACAAATGAAGATCATATCATTACACATGATGAGAAGACCGAGCTTTTTCTGGCAACCACTATTAGTTTAGTAATCTCGATATTTCTTTTTGCTTACTCATTTCGTTCTAAGAAGAAGAGTCCACTCAAATTCAGTAATAATTTGCCAATTATAAAGAAAAGCGTGGCGGGAAATACAACCTCAATACCTAAAGATTCATCAACTAGCGAATTGGAAGGTGAAACAAATTCAGAAAGTAACGACATCGATTCGGAGAGTATCAATGATAAAGAAATACTTTCTGAGCCATCAGATTCAGGCATTGAAGAAGTAGCAAAAAGCTTGGATCTACCTGAGGATAATGATTTGAATGAGAAAACGGATAAAGATGAAAATATTAAAAATACATCTGATCAAAATCTAGAAGAAGAAGGTGGTGCTTCAGAACATATTGGGTCTTCAATAACTGAGACTGAAAGTGAGACAAAACCAAACGAAGATCCTGTCTCCGGTGAAAGTTCAGAAGCAACTATTGAAAAAAGTGTAGAGAACAACGAATCTCCTTAGATGAAAAAAATTCTGCAATATTTTTCGATATTTTGTTTTTTAATATTTTGTTTATATGTTCTCGAAAGTGCATGCTATCGAATGGTAGAAGGATACGCAAATTGGCGACTTCATTTCGCTTGGGGCAGTCCGAATAAACCGCATAATAATAAGCTCCTAGCTAAGCTTTCTCTTGATCACTTTGCTTTACAACCGACTGCTAATGCACAAGTTGGTCATTTGGGGTATTGGGTGGGTCAAGAAGACGGGTACACCAGGAAAATTACGAGCTTTACTCGTCCCTTACGTGATCTTTACGAAAATTACCTACTAAATGCTTTTGAACCGCTTTCCAACTTTGAAATTCGAGATTACGAATATGTCAAAGGTGCAGTGTTGCCGGGTTTAGAAAAACTTGCCTCAATAGACGATGTCAAACTTCGAAAAGCAAGACGAGTAGGAGACGGTATTGAGTTTGCAAAGGGGGTTTTCTTTAAAATTGTTGTCGATGACGGTGCCTATTCTTATCGTAGTCATTTCGCAGATCTTGAATCGAGTTTCGGCTATTTACTTACAAGTGGGTTTGCCTGTGTTGTCCTTCCTGTTTCATCGGGAGAGGATTTGATCAAAAAAGTAAACAGTTTTAGAGAACAGGAAACCCTGATGGCAGAAAATTTATTTGCATGGGCAGATGGTCTGGCAGCAAATTTCTTGATGGAATCCTGCAGGATTGAGCCCGATCTTTGGAAGGTCATGATGATCACTGACCCAGATGAATTTGTCTCACCGCCTAGCACAGAGGAACTACCCTGGTTGTACTTTGTTGTAGATGATGATCGAAGGTTGAAAGAAAAGGGTTTAGATTTACTGTATGAATGGATTGATCGGGCCCGTTCAGATGAGAATAATTACGCTTCCCGACTGTCTGGATTGCTTCGTGTTGGGCAGAACTTTCAGGTTGGGAAAAGTCTTCCCTCTTATTTTGCAAGTCACATTATATCTTCTTCGAAACTTTTTGCCGAAATGGAGGGTCCTATACTTGAAGAACAAATTTTTTCTCAATTTAATGCTGAGGAAAAAACTCCGCCACAAGTAGTCCAATTTGAATCTTCGTTACAATCTCAGTATAAATCTATTGGAAATACAGATTTTGATTTAGATAGAATTGAGGATTCGATAAACAATATTGAAGTAAGTAAAGAATTTAACATATCAAAAGCTAGCTCGAATTTCGATTGTGAAATTATTCGAGAATATCGGGAAATAAGAGCAAGCGATGTACAATTAAAGTTAGTAAGTAATCGTGATTTGATTCTTAAGTTAGGTTTGGGTTTTGAGGAAATGGGGCAAGAAGTTATCAATCAAATTAAAAACAAAGACCCTCTCTTTTATTTATATTATCAATCATTACATGCAATTGAGGAGTCTCCCTTAAATTAGTTTTCGCTCCGCATACTCTTCCGCATACCTATAAATGTATTTCATTTCTGTTAATTTGATTTAGTTGATTAATGAAGCAATGAATCAAGAAATTGTAAATAGTCTAGGGGAGGTGATTGATTATGCTTTTCACGAGGGATCAGACCGGAATTATCATCTATTAATTGTTGGGCATTCAGTTACTGGGGATATGGATGATTCTTTAGTTTTAAATTTGGCCCAAAAGGTATCGGAGCAGGGAATATCAGTTTTACGATTCTCTTTTCCTGGTAATGGGAATTCAGGCGGTCGGTTCGACCAGTGTACAATTACTAAGGAAATCGAGGATTTACGATGTATAGTAACAGCTGTCAAAGAACGCGGGTGGCGTCCTATTTACGCCGGGCATAGTATGGGTGCTTCTGTCGGTGCTTTGACTGCTGCCGTTGATTCTCGAATTGAACTGTTAATCTCTCTTGCCGGAATCACGAATACAAAGAACTTTTTTGAGTCGGAATTTGCTATGCTTATCCCGGGTAAGGATAATATATGGAACGAAGAAACATGTCCATTATCTCAAGAATTTGTAGACGACATAACTCAAATAAATAGTATTGTACCCCGTGTGTCTGGGGTTGAAATTCCGTGGCTTATTATCCATGGAACAATGGATGATGTTATATCTACTAAAGAGTCTCAGTCTTTAGTTACAAACTTTGAAAAAACCCGCGAACTTGTAGAAATTGAAGGTGCAGACCACCTTTTTTCTGGTGATGTACTTCACTTAGCTACCGAGTCTGTGATTGATTGGTTGGGCAGAAAATTACAATCCAACTAAGGGTATCAATCAGCAATAATTCACGAAAAACGGGTAACGCCTGGTACTGGAGGATCCGGAACTGCGAGTTCCATTTCCCAGTCAAAGTTTTCAGGAACTAGGGTTTCTTTGGAATTCAATGCATCGTCATAAGTAATTTTCTGACCGGTGTATGCTACCATTCTACCGAGGATTGCAACCATTGTACTGTGGGCAGCTCTTTCGCCATCATTGAAGGGTTTTCCTTTTCGAATGGATTCGAATAATTCATCGTGCTCGCTTTGGTACA
>JABGWZ010000125.1 GCA_018675995.1 Opitutia bacterium
AATCGATTTTGGCAGGATCATCCGTTGAGGAGGGGATGTATGTGCGCCATCCCCCTACACCATTTCCATGTACGGTGTGAGCATCACTTACTGCGATTCCCCATGTCTTGAGCCCCCGGTTCAGCATTTGTAACCAGATGAATTCACGTACTATATTCACCCGTTCCCGACTTGCGAGACGGGTAATTTTGTAAGGGGCAGGATGCAGTATTTCAGATGCACGGTAGTTTTCTGTTTCAATTGCATCGATGAGAGACAAAATTCCCCTGTATCCTCCATCCGGCTTTCCGTCTTTGTTACGATCGATAAAATTTTCTATCATGTCCGGGTGATTTATATGAACCCAACCGCTTGGGTGATGACCGGAATGATTCATTAGGTTAAGCGCATTGATTCGGGGGTCTTTATTCCAGGTGGGTGCTCCCCCGTCCTGATGGTGATTTTTCGGAACCAACGGAAAGGCATTTAAATGAGCACCTGAACCAGTCAGTTCAATTCCGGGAATGGTGAAGATTTCATCTTCCAAGCCCAGTGACTTGATCGTGGGAGCCCAGTCCATGATTCGGTTGTGTTCTGTGGTCGGTGCAAATTCAATATGTTCAGCAGCCAAATTGATCAGGCGGTCAGCGGTTCCGCAAACATTATCACCACTGGGGGTTGAGTGATTATGGAAATCTGTACTGACCCAACCCGGGGTTGAAACTGATCGCTTGAGCACCGTGGAAATTGTTTCGATCTTTCCTGCTTTTATTTCCACGACCCGCTCGAAGTGATCATGTTCAATTCCACGAGTTACTATGACTTTGTATTTTCCAGGGAGTAGCCCGATAAAAAACTTTCCGTTTTCTGAATGATATTGATCTTTGCACCCATGTGCCCTGTCCACCGGGCCCAAGTCTGGAGTAGGGGTTCCTTCAATTCCGATTATCTGGGCTTTGCAGGGAGAGGGTGAACCGTCAGCTTTAGAAACAGAAAATTGCAACCCAGACAATGGACCGAAGGAAATTGAATGTTCTATTTTATTTTCTTTGGTTATCACAAAAGTGTATTCTTTCGATTTCCTTCCATTGTCCTTCGCTACAATTTTCCACTCGCCTAGGGAGAGAGAGAGATTGAGTATACCCTTATCATTTGGATAGCCAGGAATGGATTTTCCTTCCCGAATAAATTCGATTCGGGCAGTTGATATTGGCTTTCCTTCTGGGTTATTTAGCCTTAAGGAAAATTCTCCCACTTTACCAAGTTTTCGCATGACCCTGCCGTAAGCTTGAACCGGAGAGTTGCCGACACAGAGATAACGTTTAACAATAACCTCTGTTCCTGAAGAAAAGGTTTTACTTTTTGGAGGGAGATTCCCTTTTTCATCAGGAAGCCAAGCGTATGCGTAGCCACATTTATCAGATGGGTCAACCGAGTCAGCCCATTCGACTTGTCCGAGTTTGCCCGATTCGCGAAACTTCGTCCAGCTGTCATTGATGGGGCCAGAGATTTTTTCTTTCGTTTCATTAATCAGGGTTGAGCTGATTGTAATTCCATAATCATTTTCCTCCAAAGAATAAACATGGTCTTTGGTTAAACCACCTGACACTGCCGGTGAGATGTGTGTAATCATAGACTTCATATCAGGTCCAGGTTGAACATAAGAAACCTTCCCCTGTTGTTTATTAGGCGAGAAAATAGTTAACTGGTCGTTGTTACTTCCGCGTATACATAAGTCGTAGAGACATCCTGGAGTTATTCCATTAGGCCCCCAAAATGAACCCATGTTCGCTTTTCTAGTCGAAGCAGAACCAGCGATAACGCATTCAATAAGGTCATTTCTCAGAACAAAATCTCCAATAATCCCATCCGCTTCTTTGCCGCCGGGCAAAAGGTCTGTGTTTGATGGAGAAATCTCAATGATTTCAACTTTTGCAAAACAAGAAATTGCCGAGATTAAAAAAGCTATAAAGGAAATATTTTTAATGGAATTCATAATAGGTTCAGATTAATGTAAGTATTAGAATTCACTTTTTACAACTCCTGAAATTACATTTTGGTATAAAATTTGTAGGAGTATTTTTCAAGATTGATGCTGACCCGATTGAATTTCAGGTTTAGTTATCTTGGATGGATCAAAACACCATTATAACACTTATTAGACATGGCGAGACCGAATGGAATCTGTCAGGTCGCTGGCAGGGGCATGCGGATTCTCCATTAAGTTCCAGGGGGGTCGAGCAGGCCAAGGCTTTGGGAGAAAGAATAAAAAGCGAGAAATTTGATTTTTATTATTCGAGTGATTTAGGCCGTGCATTGAACACTTCAAAACTGGTCGGTGAACCTTCCGGTATGGTTGCCCAACCTTATTCAGGCCTGCGCGAACGTGACCTTGGTGTTTTAGAGGGATTGAATACCAATGAGATGGAGGAAGCACATCCTGAAGTTTATACTTCCTTCCGTAATGACGGCCCAGATTTCCAAGTGCCTGGGGGAGAAAGTTTTCGCCAGTTTTATGAACGTTGCTTAACGGCAATTGAAGAACTCGCCTCTATGCACAAAGGTTCCAAAATAGCTGTCGTTACTCATGGGGGAGTGCTTGGTGCAATCTTTCGTTATGTTTTAAAGTTATCACTGGAAGCGGATCGTAATTTTGTTCTCTTAAACTGTTCGCTTAATCGAATTGAGCATAAGAGCGATGGGTGGAATTTAATCAGTTGGGGAGATGTTGCCCATTTGAAACAACTTGATTCACTTGACGATGCGTAAGTACGAAAAAGTACTATGTTTCTTTTTTATGTTTGAAACTTTTAGCTGATACCTAACCCCAAAACTTGCTTACAGTATTTTAAACTTTTTTCGAGTTCTGAAAGTTGGTAATGTTGTTGAGCTTTTTTTCGGTCTAGGTTTTTAGAAGAAGAAAACGGTGGGATCTCTTTTCCTCTTCGAGAAAGCATAAGAAAGCGAGAGAAATCTCTTGCGGAAACTTTTGAATAAGGTGGCCAAAATTCTTCCTCAAGGATGGAGAATTCTTTGGCAAATCCTGAAATTGTTTCCAGTTGCATCGGTAGTTTAGGGCACAGTCTTTGCCATTCTGAGGTAAAGGTCTTTAAATCGGTACATCCTTCTCCCATAGCAGTCCATTGTACTTTAACTCCCCGTTCGCTTTGCCAAACCATGGAATCCCGAATTCCACTAGATACTGCGTATGGAGCGAGGTTTCTTAAAGTGTCCAACGGGTTTTCTAGTGTCCATGTCGCGTTTCCCGAGTCAATGGTAGCGCCTACATATTCTGTTCCTGCTCGCTCAATGAGTTCAATCAATTCTCGGCTATGCAGATCCCCAGCATGGTTTTCTAGAGCGATAGTAACACCTGCATCAAGGGCATCCTTTTCAACTTTTTTAAGGACTTGCACAGTTTGATTCACATGTTGTTGAATTCCTCCCTTTGATAAGCGGTCCTTCATGCTGCCAAGGTAGCACCTTGCGACATTGGATCCAATATCTTTTGCAACACGAATAAGTAATTTAAGGTGTTCAACTGCAGAACCGTGCTTGGGCTTGAAGCTTTTGGATGAGGGGCAAATACCTCCAGTTCCCGCTTGGATTACAATCCCTAATTTGCTTGCCTCTTTACTAAGATCTGTAAGGTAGTTTTTCTCAAGCGAATCATATACATCCAGGTCAGAAAATAAAATACTGTCTACCTTTTGGTTTCCTGCATATTCCAATAATCTTTGAGCATTCCATCCCAGTGCTCTAATCGAAAAATTGTCAAATCCAAGAGGGATAGAGGTTTTTTTAGGGGTTTTACCCGAAGTTTTTTGTGTTACAAAAGCCGATCCGACTAGGGACGCTGTACTTACGCAAAATGCTCGCCTAGGAAGAAACGAATGTGAATTTTCCATGCTGGTATGAGGAAAGCAAAAATCTATTGGTAGCAAGATTGAAAAAGGAAAATAGAGAAAATATTATTCTCCGTGATCGTGGGTCGAAGTGATGTATGTCTTTTGTTTATTATCGAGAACGATTTTACCACATGGTGCCCAAACTGCTGCGGCTTCAAAATTGATAGGTTCATCAATAATTTGAGCAAATTCAATCGATGCCCATGGAATGGCTCTTTCGCAGATAGCTTCTGTCGATAACCCGGATGATTCGCTGACTTTTTGTCCAGTAACTGAACCATTTGAGAGAATTTTTCGAAAGTGGAAAGAACGAGCAAACAAAATAAGGCAACTGGGCGTCTCTGATATTACTTTTCCGATATAAACATGTTTGAATTGTCCGTCAAAAAACCGACGCATTCTTACCCTAACATATTTTTGTGAAAACGAATAATGCTGCATTCAAGATGTACTACACCAATGAGCTAAATTAGCAATGCTAGCTTTAAATTAAATGAGTTGGCTTAAAATTAAATTTTATTAATAGGTGCAATAAAATTTGCTTATTTATTTAGTCTGTACTTGTGTGTCTTTATGAAAGATGAAAGCGAAGCAGAACCAGAAGAGTATAAGATCGTTTATTCACTCGATGGGTCGAGTGATTTGTTCACAAAGTATTTCATGGCCAATGATCCGGAAGGTGCGAGAGGAATGTTTGCATTTGTATGTAAAAAAAATGATCTGGTTGCATCGGTTGACAGTGTTGAAAAGTGGAATCGCTGGAGTTCAAAGTGGGAAGTTCAAGAAAAATTGGATTCCTCTGTTTAGATTTCTTTTCTTTTTATCGCTTCATTTAGTAACCACCAAGGGGTAGGTGGTTTATCGGTTGAAAAGTAGTGAAATTATTTGAGAATTCCTACATTTTGAGCTAGTATAGGGATATGAAAAGAAAGCGAGATCCAGATTTAAAAGAATTCAGATTTCACTACCATTATGATGATTCACTCGGCTTTTCAGATAAGTACTTCATGGCTCAGAATTTCGATAAAGCCAAGGAAATGTTTGAGTATGCTTGCTGTAAAAGACATTTGCATCCACACCTAGATAAGGTGGAAAAATGGAACCGTTGGAAGGCGAGTTGGGAAAAAGTTTCTAATTCCCACAATCATTTGAACTGAATTTTTTATTTTTTTACACCTACAAGTGAGGATGTAGTAATTTTTGTACCAGTAAAATGGTATGCCCAAAGGGTTTTATCACAAGTTACGCATCCATCGACACAGACCAAATTTCCATAAATTTTTGGTTCGCTGTTAGGCAGGCAATAATGCCCAAAAAATACTGGTTTATGTGAGCGTGGATAATTTACTGTGGAAAGTTCCGCGTATGCATCAAATTTTTTTTTCTCCAAATCTTCATTATAGGGAAGAAAATCCTTACCGCAGAATTTTAATTTATTTTTTTCCCACCACCGAATTCTGGCTTTTTTTCTTCTTATGCCGAAGCGGTCAAAATATCTCAAATCAGGAGGCACAGGTATTTTAATTCCCTGTAAAATAGCTCGCACTGCTTTCTGCAAAGTCGAGTTTTTTTCCATTGTAGATTTAATAAATAATTCGTCATCGGCAGTTTTAGACTTCAATATTTCAATAGACGGAAAGTGACAAGCTGCATGTACAACTCTCAGTTCGGGCAAATCCAAAAATAAAGGAAGCGATTTAATCCATGGGACGAATCCGGTGATTCTTGAATCGATAGCGTCAGGATCCAGTAGATAATTCTGTATCATTCTAAATTCATGATTACCTAAAACCGCTTTTGCGTGTCTGTTTAAAACCATTTTTTTTACTATCTCTAAAACTAAAGGTGTATCTGGTCCCCGATTGATTAAATCCCCAACAAATAATGCTTGGTGGTTCATCGGGTGGTGAAAACCATTCTCGTTTTCTCGATAACCAAGTAATTTTAAAAGTTTCTTTAATTCCTGTGCATGCCCATGAATATCACCAATTATGTTATACTTCTGCATCCGTTGAATTTATAAATGGTTATAAATTTTTTTTCGGTATAGAATCTCGAAGAAAACTTTCATTTCACCATATTGAAAGATTTTCTTAAAAATGTGGAACTAAATATGACTGTGAATAAAATCTAATCTGGATAAAAATATTACATGAGAATTTCGTGCCTCTATTTCCATATTACGGATTATAATTCCCGTTTTTGATTGAATTTGCAAGGGGTGATATCTTTTATCTGAACCATTTTATGGAAAACTCTGCCAATTCGACTAACTATCCAATGGAAAATGCTCGACTGACGAATGTCGAACTTGCCTCTGGCAATATAACCACACCAGTATTTATGCCAGTGGGTACCCAGGCGACGGTAAAGGGCATTCTGCCCCGCGACCTTTCTGATGTGATTAAGGCGAGTATTATTTTAGGAAACACATATCACTTAAATTTACGACCTGGTATAGAGGTAATTCGGGAAGCAGGTGGATTATCACGATTTATGAATTGGGATGGACCTGTATTGACAGATAGTGGAGGTTTCCAGGTTTTCAGCTTAGCAAAACTTAGGAAGTTAAACGATGAAGGAGTTTGCTTTCATTCTCATATCGATGGTAAAGAGATTTTTTTGGGCCCAAATGAGGCAATAGAAATTCAAGACGCATTAAAGTCTGATATAGCCATGTGCTTAGATGAATGTCCTCCCGCTAATGCAACAGTGCAAGAAGTCGCTCAGGCAGTTGATCGCTCCACTCGTTGGGCAAAAGTTTGCATGGATGCCTGGGGAAACACCAATGCGTTGGATGAAGGTCGAAAGCTTTTTGGGATCGTCCAAGGGGGGCGATTTTTACAGTTGAGAAAACAGTCTGCTGAAGAATTACAGGAAATTGGCTTTCCAGGATACGCAATCGGCGGAGTTAGTGTGGGAGAACCTGAGCACGAAATGCTTGAACAGGTTGTAAATACCGTAAAGTTCCTGCCTCAACATTTACCTCGTTATGTCATGGGTGTGGGCACCCCGACACAGCTTTTAAAAATGATTGGATACGGAGTGGATATGTTCGATTGCGTCCTTCCAAGTCGCGCAGCACGACATGGCACGGCATATACATCCAAAGGGAGTATTAATATTCGTAATGAAAAATTCCGATTGGATTTTAGCCCTTTAGATGAAGAGACTGACTGCTTTGCATCACAACAGTTCAGTCGATCGTATATTCGTCATCTTTTCATGTCAAAAGAGTCTTTGGGCGGAGTCCTTCTCACACTTCATAATCTAAGGTTTTTTGTGAAATTAATGGAGGATGCTCGTGTTCAAATTGGTGCTGGAAATTATGCAAACTGGGCTTTGGAATGGATCAAGCGATATAATGAAGGCTCCATGCACAAAAAAGCCGGGTGAATTTCCCGGCTTTTCTGCATTGTAAAAATTATTTATTTGCCGGTGGCTTTAAGTCTTTGTCTTTGGGCCCGGCATTTTTAGGAGCCGAGCCTTTCCACTCACAGATATATCCCTTTACTTTGCCTGAGAAATCTGTGGTGTCAGCCCACTTGCCTGATTTTCCATCTAAGACAAGGAAATTAAAACCATTACTTCCGGCAGGTTGTCCCTTCCCCCAATGTTTAAATTTGAAAGGCTCACCATTATCCCAGGTCCATTTTCCTTCTTCAAATTCATCGGTGCCCCCAAGCCATACCAAATGATCTTTTGTAAGTCTTCGTACAAATTCGTTCTCCTGAACGCTCGATATTACAACGAGTTCACCTCCAATATCGTCACAGGCAAATTTAGCTTCCCACCATGTGCTGTTGGTATCAAGAAAAGCTTTGTAATGGCTACCGCGAAAAGGCACAGCGTCTTTGGGCGGCTCCACCTTGTCTGCAAAAAGAGAGCCGGTTATAAAGGAGAGGAGAAGTGAGATGAATGTAGTTTTGAATATTGTTTTCATGAGTAATAATTACTCAATAGAGGTTGATAGGTATAGTGCAACAAATTTTAAGCCTTTTTAGCAAAAAAATCGTTTGTTGTTTGAGCCCGTTTGTCTTGACTCAGTATTCAGTTTAAACCAATCTTTTCGTTCTGCTATCGCAGATATTACTATAGTCGGGACGTGGCGCAGTCTGGTAGCGCACTACGCTGGGGGTGTAGGGGTCGCAGGTTCAAATCCTGTCGTCCCGACCATAGTTATTTACTTTTTAGAACCCCCAAAAAGATTTTAGATGAAGATTAAACCTGAGGTAGGATGGATAGGTCTTGGTGTTATGGGTGCCTCAATGGCTGGGCATCTAGTCAAGCAAGGATGTTCGCTACTCGTTCATTCCCGAACGCGGTCTAAAGCAGCCCAACTCATACAAATGGGTACCGAGTGGATCGATAGTCCATCCGAAGTCGCGGGCAATGTGGACTATCTTTTTACGATGCTCGGCTATCCGGAAGATGTGGAAGAAGTTTATTTTGGGCGTGCTGGTATTTTTTCCAATCTTTCCAGGGGTACAACTTTAATTGATATGACCACATCAACTCCGGAATTGTCCCAAAAGATTTCGGTTTATGCTTCTGAGCGTGGTTGTTTTTCGCTCGATGCTCCGGTAAGTGGTGGAGATATTGGTGCCAGAGAAGCGAGATTGGCGATAATGTGTGGGGGGAACCAACAGGCGTACGATAAAACTTTACCATTGTTCCAAATTATGGGTAAAACCATTAATTACTTCGGCGAATCTGGTTCAGGTCAGCGTACAAAAATGAGTAACCAAATTTTGATTGCATCTACGATGATTGGCACTGTGGAATCATTACTCTATGCGGAAAAAGCAAACCTGGATCTTAACCAAGTAATCGAGATGATTGGCCAGGGGGCTGCTGGTTGCTGGTCTTTAAATCATCTTGGTCCGAGAATGTTAAACCAGGACTGGGAACCTGGTTTTTATGTGAAGCATTTTGTGAAGGACATGGGGATTGCCCTCAATGATGCCAAAAAAATGGGGATACGCCTTCAAGGGTTGGAATTAGCTCACCAATTTTACAAAAAAGTTTCTCAGTCCGGTTACGAAGAAAAAGGAACTCAGGTTTTATTAAAAGTTTTAAAGGATTTAAATAATGAATCACTCCATGCATAATAAAAGAGTGTTTCCAAATTCGCAGGAATCGATAGAGTAAGTTTAAATAATTTAAATATGGTTATTCTTGTTACAGGGGGGGCTGGTTTTCTTGGCAGTCATTTATGTGAACGTTTGCTCAATCAGGGCCACGAGGTTTTGTGCTTGGATAATTTCTTCACAGGTCGTCGTAAGAATGTGGCACATTTAGCCGACAATCCCAATTTTGAACTTATACGTCACGATGTAGTTGATCCTTTTAAGTTTGAAGTGGATCGGATTTACAATTTAGCCTGTCCTGCTTCTCCGATTCATTATCAGTATAACCCGATCAAGACTATTAAAACTTCTGTTATGGGAGCAATCAATTGCCTAGGTTTGGCTAAGCGGGTAGGGGCAAGGATTTTGCAGGCTTCCACATCCGAGGTTTACGGTGACCCTGAGGTTCACCCTCAACCTGAGAGCTATCGTGGTAATGTAAACCCAATTGGGCTAAGAGCGTGTTATGATGAGGGAAAACGCTGTGCTGAAACTTTATTTTTTGACTACCATCGCGAAAATAAAGTTGATATACGGGTCGTTCGAATTTTTAACACCTATGGTCCACGGATGTTGCCGGATGATGGTCGTGTGGTCTCCAATTTTATTGTGCAGGCACTGAAGGGTGAAGATTTGACTATTTATGGGGATGGATCTCAAACCCGTTCTTTTTGTTACATGGATGATTTATTGGAGGCGATGATTAGAACGATGGAGCAGGATGATATAGTTGGTCCGATTAACATTGGGAATCCTAATGAATTTACCATTCGTGAACTTGCCGAAACTGTTCTTGAAAAAGTTCAATCTTCATCAAAACTGGTTGAGTCGCCTCTGCCGTCAGATGACCCTACTCAAAGAAAGCCGGATATTTCTTTAGCTCAAAAAGTTCTTCAATGGGAGCCGGAAATTCAACTTGATCAGGGTTTAGGCAAAACAATTCCTTATTTTAAAGAACTTTTAGGAGTTTAATCTTTCCGAACTATGAACCCACTTGCTCCTTTTAAATCAGTATTAAAAAGCCTAAAGGGCCGAAACCATCGTAAGTACATAAAAAAATGTGCTCCAGTAGTACGTGAAATCAACAGGTTTGAAGAAGAATACCAAAAATTATCTGACGAGCAGTTGAAAGCTAAAACTCCTGAGATGATGGACCGTTATCAAAAAGGAGAAACTTTGGAGGATTTGTTGCCTGAAGCATTTGCAGTAGTCAAGAATGCCGCAAGAAGGTTATCAGGAACAACAATTGATGTCTGTGATCAGCCGATAAAATGGGAGATGGTGCATTATGATGTTCAGTTAATTGGAGGTATGGCATTGCATGACCGCCATATTGCTGAAATGGCTACGGGAGAGGGTAAAACTCTTGTATCTACCTGTCCTTTATACCTGAATGCTCTTTCTGGCAAAAATTGTCAGTTGGTTACGGTGAATGATTATCTTGCCCGACGTGATTCCAATTGGATGGGTGCTTTGTTTGAATTTCTTGGGTTATCAGTTGGTTGTATTCAAAATAATATGCCTTCGGCTGAAAGGCGAGAGATGTACCTAAGAAATATCACATATGGAACCGCTTCAGAATTTGGATTTGATTATTTGCGCGATAATGGAATGGCGACATGTAAGGATGACCAGGTTCAGAAAGATCATTTCTTTTGTATTATTGATGAAGCTGATTCCATCCTGATTGATGAGGCGAGAACACCTTTGATTATCTCTGGTCCAATGCGAGAAGATCACCCCCTTCCTTTTGGTGAAATGAAGCCCTTGGTGATGAAACTTTTTGATTCACAGCTCAAGCAATGTAATCGCTTAGCAGAAGAAGCGAAGAAACTTTTTGCAAAAGAAGATCCTTCAGAGGAGGAAATGGATGATGCAACAGGAAGGCTTTATCAGGTTAAAAGAGGTATGCCTACTCATCGTCAATTCATGCGAATGATGGAAGATGCTCAAATCAGGAAGAGATTCGAAAAGTTCGACCTGGAAATGAACTCAGATTATAACAAAGACAGGGCACATAATCTAAAGGAAGATCTGCATTATGTCATTGATGAGAAAAACCAGCAAGCCGACCTTACCGAGATTGGGAGATCATTAATAAGTCCAAAAGACCCAGACGGTTTTGTAATTCCAGATTTGGCTAGTTTGTATGTTGAAATTGATCGCGATACATCTGCAGGTGATGATGAGAAGCGCGAGAGAAAAGAGGCTGCTGAAAATGAGTTCCAGGTCCGAAGCGAGCGAATCCATACGGTTTCTCAATTATTGCGTGCATATGGTCTTTACGAAAAGGATAAGCAGTATGTTGTGCAAGGTGGCCGAGTAATGATCGTTGATGAAAATACGGGACGTTTAATGCCCGGCCGACGATGGAGTAATGGTTTACATCAGGCAGTCGAGGCGAAGGAAGGTGTGGCGATTGAGAAAGAAACAAAAACTTATGCCACAATTACCATACAGAATTATTTCCGTATGTATGATAAACTTGCTGGAATGACAGGGACCGCAGAAACTGAGGCTGGTGAATTTCACGATATTTACAGGCTGGGTGTTATGGTTATTCCTACCCACAGGGATTGCGTGAGAAAAGATTTGAACGATTTAATGTTCAAGGGGCGTCGTCAGAAATTTAATCAGGTTTTAGAGGATTTAACTGAGGCTCACAAAAACGGACAACCTGTTTTAATCGGAACTGCTTCCGTGGAATCATCAGAAGTTTTCAGTCGTATGCTCAAACGGGCAAATATCAGGCACACCGTTCTGAATGCGAAATTTCACGAGAAAGAAGCTGAGATTGTCGCTGAAGCTGGTCAGCGAGGAGCGGTTACGATCGCCACAAATATGGCAGGTCGTGGTACTGATATAAAATTGGGTGAGGGTGTGAAAGAACTTGGGGGTTTATTGGTTCTTGGTACCGAGAGGCACGAGTCCCGAAGGATTGACCGTCAACTACGCGGGCGTTGTGCCCGACAGGGTGATCCTGGTGCATCTCGTTTCTATGTTTCCCTTGAAGATGATCTTATGCGCCTGTTTGCAAATCAGGGGGCACTTTCCAAAATGCTGGAGAAATCGTTTGGAGATGACGAAGTTTTGGAGCACGGCACATTGGATTGGTCTATACAAAATGCTCAGAAAAAAGTGGAACAGCAAAACTACTCGATTCGTAAAAGGCTCCTTCAATATGACGATGTTCTGAATCGTCAGCGTGAAATAGTATATTCTATTCGCAATGATGTTTTACTAGAGGAAGATCCAGGGAAAATACTGCTTGAATTAGTGGAGGAGGAATTAGACGCGAGGCTCGGTGCCATAGCTCTCACTGAGTTTAAGGCAACTCGGAAAGAAGAAATGTCCGAGATTGAATCGTTGGTAGCAAGCTGGGTTAATGTAACATTCCCTCTAAGCGTTCGCCTGGATGAATTGGTAGGGAAAAGCGAGGAGGATGTGAAGTCTATTTTATTTGATAAAATCAAGGGTGCATACGAGGCAAAGAGAAATCTTGAAACTCCTGATCAATTACAAAGTCTGGAAAGATATGTGGTCGTCAACGCAGTTGATATTCATTGGCAGGATCATCTTACTGAAATGGACGAACTACGACGTAGTGTAGGATTACGCGGTTACGGTCAAAAAGACCCTCTGAGCGAGTACAAGAACGAAGCTTTTCGGGCTTTTGAAGAGATGATGGTTTCAATGAGGTCTGATGTTTGTAGCGGAATGTTTCGTTCATCCACTAACCTTGCTGCGTTCGAGAATATGCTTTCCAATTTGAGCGATGTTGCCCGATCAAGTGGTCCGGACACTGCAGTCAGCGGTGGGTTTGACCGTTTTTCGGGTGGCGGATCGCCTCAGGCTGCTAATACTCAGGGAGAAGCCCCTGAGATTCCTAAAATTGCTGCTCCTGTTGTTAGGGATACTCCAAAAGTCGGAAGGAATGACCTTTGCCCATGCGGTAGTGGCAAAAAATATAAGAAATGCTGTGGAGCAATCGTAACAGCTTAACTCTCCTTTATCGACAATTCTCGCCAAGCATCCGCTTTAATTTGTTCGGGCCTAAAGTTACTAGGCAGGTTCATATCATCCAACCATTTCAGCATGATTTCCCGAACTGAAGTATTTTCTTTTTTTGCAAGTGCACCAATTTGCTTTCTGCGCTGAGTGAAAATTTTGCGTATAAGTACCCGGTCATCTTTGGAAAAGAGAAAAGGATTTTTCAACCTGTCCAACCTTACAAGCATTGAATCAATCCCTGGCACTGGATGAAAGCACTGCCTTGGCACTGGATGTGTCTGTGTTTGTTTAAAAGCAGACCGCAGGAAAATTGTCAGGGCATTGTAATGCTTGGTTCCATGAGATGCATTCATCCGGTCAACCGCTTCTTTTTGTAACATAAGAACCATTCGATTGGGTATTTTATTGGAGTTCAATAAGGACTCCATCCACGGGGATGAAATCGCATAAGGAAGATTTGCAACCACTGCAAATTCATTCACTTCATCGGGTAAACTTCCAACTGGGTTTTTGACTGCATCGCCATTGATTAAGTTGAGTTTGCCTTGCTCGATAAAACTTGAGAATTCATCCTTTAAATTAGCAAATAAGTTGGTATCGATTTCAACTGCAAAAACAGGGTGATTTTGATCAAGTAGTTGCTTGGTTAATGTGCCCAAGCCCGGACCAATCTCAACTACTGGGATCCTATATGGCAGATCAGCCATAATTAAAGATTTTCGGACAATGTTACCGTCGATTAAAAAATTTTGCCCAAGTTTTTTTTTGGGTCTGTGGTTTATTGAATCGAGAAGACGGGTAGTTTCAGATGGTGATAAAGGCATGGGCGTAATCTGAGCGAGAGTGCTAACCCCTTGCTTTCATGTCATGAACTAATCCTTCAACATCTTCCGAACGCATTAGAGCTTCGCCGCACAATACGGCATCCGCACCAGTTTCTTTGGCAAACCATGCATCTTCAGGCTCGAAAATCCCACTCTCGCTTACTTTAACGATCGAGTCAGGGATTTGAGGAATTAGTTCTTCCGAGATTTTCAAATCGGTAACGAACCGGGTAAGGTCTCGATTGTTTACTCCTAAAATTTTTGGATCATGCTGAAGTGCTTTTTCTAATTCCTCCTCCTCATGAATTTCATAGAGACAATCCAAGCCACTCTCGTCAGCAGCTTCACGAAGAATTTTCAACTCATCATCATTTAATGCACGTACAATTAAAAGAATTGCTTGGGCTCCCGCCTCGAGTGCTTCCAACACTTGAATTGGGTGAACCATGAAGTCTTTGCGCAGGGTGGGTATTTTTCTTTGATGGTTTCGAATGAAATCGTTAACTTCCCAGAGATCCTCGAGTTCACCACCAAAGTATTTTTTGTCTGTTAATACGGAAAGTGCATCCGCGTCCGCATTAATGTATGTCCTTGCTTGCTCAGTGGCAGAGATACCTTCGGCAATATCTCCTGCAGAAGGAGATTTCCTTTTTATCTCAGCGATGATTGAAAGTTCATCTTGTTTTGCTAAAGCATCCCGAAAGGAAAGGTCAGTTTTCAATCGCTGACCTAGATTTGCGAGATCTTGCATTTTTACCGGCCGAATACGTGTGGATATTTCCTTACGTTTCCAGTCCATAATTTCTATGAGTTTGTCCATGTGGTTAAATGAGTTTTTATTCTTTGCGATCAGATTGATTTGCCAAGAAAGAAATCTAATACAGAATGCGCGAGTGTGAGCGAAATTCAACGACTAAGAAATATTGTTGCGAAATTGCGGGCTCCAGATGGCTGTCCTTGGGATCGTGAGCAAACTCATCATTCTCTCGTTCAGTGTCTTGTGGAAGAAGTATCTGAAGTAATAGAGGCCATTGATAATCAGGATAGTACAGCAATGGAGGAAGAGTTGGGCGATCTTTTGTTACAGGTTGTAATGCATGCTCGTTTAGCTGAAGAGGAAGGCAAGTTTGACTTGGAAGCTGTTGCTTGTGGAATTGCGGACAAGCTGATTCGTCGACACCCCCATGTATTCGGCGATAATGAAACAAAGATTGATTCACCTGATGAAGTGCTCGACCGCTGGGAATTGATCAAAGAACAGGAAAAGAAAAATGCAGGACTTTCTCAGGAAAGGAATCCTGTTTTTAAAGACCTTCCACCTAAGTTACCTGCTTTGCTGTATGCACGCGATGTGTACAAGAGAGCATCCAAGCATGGTTTGGCTGATAAGGGTGAATGGTCGGAAGCAGGAGTAGATAAAGCAATGGAGAGCCTAGATGAAAATCTTGCTGGGCAAGCTTTGTTTGAACTTGTGGCTTCTTGTCGAAAGAAAGGAATTGATCCTGAATCCGCTCTTCGACGTTTCGCATCCAAGCAAGTAAAGATTCTAAAGTAAACTTTTCAAAATCTTTTGCTTGTATGGCAGATCGGTCGGAAAAAATTTCATTAGGAAATAAAGGATCAGATCGTGATGTATTGTGTTATATTAGGAAATCAAACCGAGCCCGTCGAATTAGCTTAAGGATTGAATCCAGTGAAAAAATAATTTTGACATTACCTCGCTGGGCAACCCTTCAGCAAGGTCGTGCTTTTTTATTGCAGCAAAGAAAATGGCTCGAGAAAAGAATCGAAAATTCACCTCCCGTTATAGATCTCATAACTCATTTACAGACTGGTGGGCAGATTTGGCTTTCTTCTCATCCACGGACACTTAATTTGATAGATGTAAACAAAATGGCTAAGTTTAGTCATCAAATTTGCTATGACCAAATTACTTTAAATATTCCTAAAAATTCTTTGGGTGCTGATGGAGAGGTGTTTTCTTTTTTACAGACTCTTGCAAAGGAAAACTTAACAAACAGAGTCTTTATACTTTCAAAAAAGTTTGGGTTTAAGGTGAAAAAAGTGAGAGTTGGTAATCAAAAGAGTCGTTGGGGTTCCTGTTCAAGTAAGGGCACAATTTCCCTGAACTGGCGTCTTCTTCTCTTGAATTACTCTCTTGGGCAATATGTTATTTTACATGAACTTGCACATTTAAAACACATGAACCATTCGTTAGCTTTTTGGCAGTACCTTGAATTTATCTGCCCGGGTGCCCGTGTTCAGGATCGAGAACTGAGGGATGAAGGTAAGAAAATAATCAATCTGGGCAGGTAAGAGGGAGATCAGCTAGGTTATTCCTTCCGGAATATTCTACCCAACTCCCATGCTGTTTTTCCACCTAGAGCTCTGAGAAAAGGAAGTGCATCCCCATTTTCTTCGGCAACATCTACCGGGGTAATTCCATCTGGTCCGTATCGGGAATTTATATCCAAGTCATAAGACAGGGCTTTTCTAACCAAACTCTTCTTACCAGAAAAAGCTGCACCGTGCATAATGGTATATCCGTCCTTAGCCTCGAGTAGAGGATTTGCGTTTTGTGAAAGGAGGAAGTCAACCACTTCCTCTTTACCTGCGACCATAGCGATTAATAGCGGAGTTGCACCAAAGGTATCCCTTTCATTTACGGAGTGACCGTTATTGAGAAGTCTTTTGATTTTATTTAGGTCGCCCAAACCAGCGGCAACATGGAGGGGATTCTTATTGGATACGCCGATTTGCTGGAGAAGCTCAACGATAGATTTGTGTCCACCTGCGGCAGCAAGGTCGACAAGATTTGTGCCATGAATATCAGTCGCATGAGGGTCAGCAGAAAGGGCAAACAGAATTTCAAGTATGTCTTTTTCGCCCCGCAGAGCAGCAGTCATCCCTGGGGTCTCTCCTTCATCAGTTCGGGCATCCACCTCCGCCCCATCTTCTAGAAGTAATTCAAGAACTTGAATACTTCTTCCCCAGGCCGCACTGTGCAGCGGGGTGGAGTCGTGCCTTCCGCGAATATTTGGATCTCCTCCATTATTGAGTAGATAGTCTACAATTCGTGGGTTTCCTTTGTAAGCCGCATAGTGCATGGGGCTATGTCCAAAACGGTCGGTGGCATTAATCAGCGCTCCACCTTGTACGGATTGAATAACCGAGTTGAGATTGTTTTGGGATATTGCCTGAAAGATCGGGCCGTTTATTTGATCGATTAGAGTTTGTCCAATATGATCCGCCAAAACATTCCATCCTGAGCGTTTTTTATTATTTAATTTTATATCTGTGACGAGAGCCCCCTCATTAATGTGCATAGATAGTATATGAAAGTCATCGGCTATATTTAGAAGTTTGAACTGATCAAAAGTAAGGGAAGAACTTTTGCGAATGCCTTGGTTGGCGTGGTTAATATTTAATTCTAGAGCAAAGTTATTTGCGTTAAGAAAATTTAAGCGGGATTTTGACAGTCGTCTAAGCGGCCTTTCTTCTCTGATCTCGCGAAGATAATCAATACTTGATAACCATAATTTTTTTCTCTGTTCGGTAATATGCAAATCATGAATGTCTAAAATTGAGCGCAGTGAATTTGCGGTATTTAACCCTGCGAGTAGCTGTTTAAGGGCAAACTTTTTTTCAATTCCTATACCGAGTACAAATGTTGGGTGCAAGGAAACCGTAACCTGTCCATTTTTTTGATAGTTGTTTCTTTCGTGAAAAAGTCCACTCGCCAAAACGAAGTTTCCATTTGGTGAGGATAAAAGTTCTGTTGCTGTAGCATCAAATCCCGGCAATTTTGAATTCTTATTGATTTGATCATTACTTATAGCTCGAAGGATTTGATCAATTCCTTCTGTCATGGATTGTCTAAGTTCCTGAGCTGGCAAACTGAGTCGGGCAACGAGGGGCGAGTCACCAGGGATGGAGTTGAGCAGGTCCAATTCTTTAGCAGGTGCTTGTATCTTTTTCTTGCCAGTAATATACTCTCTTGAAGTAATTTTGATTGAGCCAATATTAGAAAGCAGGTGGACCCCAAATTGTCTCGAAAATATTGGATCCATTAATGGCAAGAGTTTTTTCCATCGATCATCCGGCCAACTTTTTTCCAACAGGTTGGCAAAACCACTTCCGTCCAAGTATAACCCAATATCAGATTTGGTTGTGAAAAACTGCTTCATTGAACTGGGGAACTTTTTGTCAACAGCTTGTGATGGAATGGCCTTGTATAGTTTTTCAAGAGACAGTGCGTTACTAGCAACATCTTTCACAATAGGGCCTAAACCAATTATATATAAAAATCTTCCTTTTCGACCAAACTCGATAGGTATTCCTTTTTTCTGAAAACGAATCGCTTTTCCGTCTAAAGAAGTAAAACCAAGTGACTCCGCAAGGTTGCAAATGGTTTGATCCATTTTTTGAATATTATTCGCCAGTCCGATCATTCCAACAGACAAGGGAACCTGGTCAGAGCTATTTGTCCTGATAAAAAAATGCATTGGGTTTTTAGTATTTATTCCCTTCTCGTTTAAGTTGGAAAGGAAACTGTAAACCTCCGGGTTGGAAATATTCCACGAATCAAATAAAGGTTTCCAAATCCGGCTTGTTGAAATGTTTGATTTATTTATCAATGCCTCAGCATTAACAGAAAGGACTAAGAAGGAATCAGCAGGGACTCTGGTTGCAGACTGGGGAATTGGCTTGGATGAAAGAGAGTGACTAATAATGTTTCCAAAGGAAATTATAGCCAAGATGGAATTTTTTAAGAAAATGGAAATTGTCTTTGTCATAGGTTCAAAGTACTTTGCGATACAGAAGGGTCAAATTATCTTTCCTTTTTTTCCATTCTGCTTTCGAATTACATAATACAATAAACCAATGTTTACAGGAATCGTAGAAAATGTCGGCCGAGTCGTTTCTTTGATTGAAAAGACAGAGTCTTGGGCTCTTGAATTAGATTTACCCTTTAAGGATAAGGATGGAATGGAGGCTGGTTCAAGCTTGGCTGTTAATGGTTGCTGTTTAACCTTTAAGGAGGATGCCAATCAACTGGCTCGTTTTGATTTACTCGAGGAAACATTGGAGAAAACGAACTTAGGTGATCTGAAACAAGGGCATTTTGTTAACCTTGAAAGGTCATTACCGGCAAATGGAAGGCTTGGGGGGCATTTTGTAACCGGTCATATTGATGCATGCGGTCAAATTGAAGTTTTTGAGGAGAGAGGTAAAAATTTATACTTACAGGTCAAGGTACCTAAATCATTTCAGCAATATTTAGTTGATAAGGGATGCATCGCAGTTGATGGCTGTTCGCTTACGGTTTGTGATGTAAGCGGATGTTCTTTTGCAGTTTGGCTTATTCCACATACCTTGGGCAAAACCAATTTGATGAGTAGACAAGTGGGAGATTCTTTAAATTTGGAATTTGATCTTTTGGCAAAGTATGTCGAAAAGCTAGCCTTGTCCACTTTGGACAGTAAATAAGAATGAATACTGAAGAAGCTAGCCTTGCTCTTCTTGAGGAGCTCAAGAGACTAAGAGGAGAAGGCCTTCGTGAGGTTTATTTGGAGGAAGACACTTTACTTGGCTTAGAAAAAGCCCTTGGAGTTACTTCAGTCACTAAAGTTGAAGGTATTAGCACTGTTTCTCCAGAACAATCAATGGTCAAGAAACAGCCGGCACCTGTTGCTCTAACTCCTTCTTCGGATAATAAGGAAACGAAATCGATTCAGGTGGAGGGATTAAATAATAGCCCTGTAAATATTGAGAAGTTTCAGTCCATTCCTGAGATAGCTTTACCAGAGGGAGATAAACATACTCAGTGGGAATGGCTTAAAGGTGAAGTTGAGAATTGTACAGTCGCTAACAGTGAACTCAATGATGATTCAAAAATCCTTTTTGGGCGTGGAAGTTTAGATGCAGAGCTGTTTTTTTGCGGGGAAGCTCCAAGCGAGGAGGACGATCTGACTGGGGCAGTTTTCGGGGGGCAGGTTGGATCGCTTTTGACTAAAATTATTGAAGCTATGGGTTATTCGGATTCCACTGTATATTACTCTAATATTCTTCATTGGCGTCCAAAGCATGAAATGTCCTATGGGCACCGACCTCCAACCGAAGCAGAGATGAAATTTGCTCTTCCTTATCTTTTAGCCCAGGTCGATATTATTAAGCCAAAAGTTATTATAGCTTTGGGTAAAAACGCCACGGATGGATTTTTAGGTTCTGACCCAAAGCGTAGGCTAGGGGATGTACGAGGGAATTGGAAAGACTTTTCGGGTGTGCCCCTTATGATTACTTATCACCCTTCATACTTGCTCCATAACCCCAGTAAGTCGAGTAAGAGGAAAGTTTGGGAGGACATGCTCAAGGTGATGGAGAGGGTAGGGTTAAAAATTACTGAAAAGCAGAAGGGTTTTTTCCTTTAAGTGAAAAGTGCGTTAAGCTCGAATAATGTCCGTTGAGAAAATACTACTCGTTTTAGGCGGCGAACCACCAGACGAGGATTTATTGCATTGGCGTTTTGAGGATTGTGACCTTACCGTAGCAGTGGATTCGGGGTGGTTGGCTTGTCGCAGTGCCGGGTTGCTACCAGATATTCTTATTGGTGACATGGATAGTTGCGGAGAGACAGATTTACAAAACGGCATTCCGACATCGGTCCGAGTTATTATAGATTCTGATCAAAATATAACTGATTTTCAAAAGGCTCTTAATCTTATTAACTCTGATTATTCTCCCCTCGAGATTGTAATTCTTGGTGGATTTGGAAAAAGAACGGATCATTTGTTAAATAATCTTTCCATTGTGAGCGGTATTCAGGATGATATTATTGTGGTATTGGATTCAGGTGACGAATGGATCAGAAGGGTGACTCCATCAACTTCGGCTGAAGTAAGAGGGATGGAGGGGGCAACAATCAGTTTGATTCCGCAAAGAATAAATACAGTCGTTCATTCGTCTGGGTTGAAATGGGAGTTGGAGAATGAAGTACTTAGCTGGAGTTACCAATTTAGCCAAAGTAATGAGTTCGTATCTGATTTTTCAAAAATATCTGTTCTTTCTGGTGCACTGTTAATTATATTACAAAAATAATTTGATATAAATATACATTTAGTTTAAGTATGTAGATGAACTTTTTTCGTGGTCCGTCTGTTTTATTAAAATTAAATATTAAGGCTCTTAAGCGAGTCGTTAAAAATCGTTTTCTGGTTAAGAAATTGATTTTATTTAATAAGAAATCTCACCCGGTTCATTCCATTCATAGGGTCTGTGCCTTTGGAGATGATCCGAACAGTAAGTTCTTGCCTAAAGATATAGAAGATTTTCTTTTACGGTTAACCTGTAAGGAAATTGTTAATCAGTCAAAGGGTACAAATCCCCTTTTTTGGAAAGCAGTATTGGCAATGGATGATACTCCCTTGGTAACGGTTTACCCAGGAGCAAAGAATTGTTATGTTTACGAACAAGTTCAGAATTCTAGATTAAATGATCCGAAAAAAATAATTAGAAAGCTTGAATTAGTTTCAAACGAATACCTAAAAGTTTCCAGCAACGGTTTGGATTTGTTAATTCATCGCTTATTTCCCGATCAACCTGAGTTTCGACTAAATAACGATAATTGGATTGCATACAATGGATTGGATGCTGCCCATAAAATCTTACAATCCCGTAAAAGAAGAAGGATTCCTTATTAAATCAAAAAAAAACCTTCCCTTGGAGGGGAAGGCTTTTTTTTGCTAAAGAATGAAAGCGGCTATTTGAACTGGGGTAGATTTCCTTCTTTCATTGCAGCTGCAAAATATTTATCGGGATCTTTTTTCCATCGTCGCTCTGCACTTGAAGACCAAAAGTAAACTTTCTTTCCTTTGTATTCCTGGGTTTTAGAATTTGGATTGACCACCCGCTCTGGGTAAATAGGACAAACTCTTTGATCCATCAGTTTAACTTTATCGACACCTAATTTTTTCTGTTCAGCAGCAGAGAACTTTTTAGAAAGGGCTGGTATTGCTTTAATGTAATAGGCTTGATTTCCGTCGAATGCTTTAACGCAGGAACCACAGCAAAAATAGATTTTTTTACCGAGGATTTCGGAAAATTCTTCAGGATCGATCTCATCACCAATCATAATTGCACATGTTTCATCCTCTGAGAACAATGCATTACTAAGAAAGAGAGTTAAAAGTAGAGAAGTAATATATTTCATGTTATAATATATGATTCAAATCTGATGACTTATCAAGCCTATCAATCAGTTTTTTAAAATTAATTTAGGGAACCTCACAAGTGTTTTTTGAAAGCTTTAAGATCATTCTAGTGCATAAATTCTTATTCTATGAACCAGGAAACTCATAATCAATACGAGAAAAAACTTTTAATCCTGCGATCTGAGATTGAGGACTACCTTCGGAAGAGTGAAGACTCAGCTGCCGCAGTTGAACCGGATAACGGACTGGGGAGATTATCTCGTATGGAAGCTATGCAGGATCAGCAAATGGTGTTGGAACTGCGCAGGCGCAAGAAAAGGCAATTGTCGGATGTGGTAAATGCCTTAAAGCGAATTGAACAGGGCAATTACGGAGTCTGTATTTTCTGTGGGAAAGAAATTTCATCCGAAAGACTGGACGCCTTCCCTGAGGTACAAACTTGCGTTGTTTGCGCTTAATTTTAAAGGTTATTAGGATTTAGATTAAGCCTCATAGGCTTTTCATATCAATTACAAATCGATATTTCACATCGCTTTTAACCAATCTTTCAAAGGCATGATTGATCTCATTTATTTGAATCATTTCCACATCTGAAACAATTTCTTTTTCCCCGCAGAAGTCTAACATTTCCTGAGTTTCTTTAATTCCACCAATTAACGAGCCGACAAGTGTCTTTCTTCCAAAAATGAGTTGAGCTGCATTTACTTTCTCCAAAGGTTCGACGGCTCCAACCACGCACATTGTTCCATCCACTTTGAGTAAATCCAGGTATGGGTCGATGGCATGATTGACTGGAATAGTGTTCAGAATAAAATCAAATTGTCCCATTTCTTTGGCCATGGCATCAGAATCAGTTGATAACAAAACTTCATCTGCACCTAAGCTTTGTGCATTTTCTCCTTTTTCCGGAGAGGTGGTAATCATGACAGTATGTGCACCCAGTGCATGGGCAAACTTTACCCCCATATGCCCCAATCCCCCAAGTCCAACTACACCTACTTTCATGCCTGGTCCCGCATTCCAGTGTTTCATGGGAGAGTAAGTGGTAATTCCTGCACAAAGCAACGGAGCAGTTGCTTTTAAGTCTAGGTTATCTGGCATACTTAATACAAAGCTTTCATCAGCTACAATTGATTTTGAGTATCCACCATATGTAAAAGATCCAGGATCTTCGGTCGGGCTATTGTAAGTGGCAGTGAAACCATTAAGACAATATTGCTCCTGTCCTTTTTTACATGACTCACATTCTCCACATGCTTTAACCATGCAGCCGACAGCAGCTGAATCGCCCACTTTGAATTTAGTCACTTCTGCTCCGATTGCTGAAACCCTACCCACAATTTCATGACCGGGAACAATCGGATATTCAGACATGCCCCAGTCGTTGTTTACAAAATGTAGATCAGTATGACAGACTCCGCAGTAATCAATCTCAATCTGAATATCGGTAGCTCCTACAGGTCTGCGTTCAATTAAAAATGATTCCAAGGGGGATCTTGCGGTCTTGGCTGCGTAAGCTGAAGTTTGTTTCATATAATTTCGGATTTTTATGACCTTTTCATTTTTTTTGTCAATCAATTACATCCGGAATTGATTCAATTTACCCGAAATCTATTTTCATCAATGTGATTTCCAGTACTTGACCTTCATCCTTTGACTCTTTCATAATAAAAAGATGAGAAATTTATCTGTTTTTGTATGTTTATTCTTACTGTTGGTTGGATGTGGGAACGACGAGATGGCTCCTCCTTCTTTCCCGGAAATTGATAACCCTTTGAATGAGATTGATTTTTTACAAAGGGCGTTGAAAGAAGCGACAGAACTATCCGAACTGATAGTCACCCAGGAAGGAGATCTTCAGACATACAGGACTCAGGATGGATCATTTTATAATGGATGGGTAAAAAATAACTATGTCAGTGGAAAAGTTGGATTTCTTTTTCGTTGTGAAAACGGGAAGCAGGATGGATTGCACACTGCTTGGTACGAGAATGGAAAGAAAATGGTAGAGCGTGTGTGGAAAAGCGGCATGAGGGAAGGCCCTTTCAAAACCTGGACAGCCGCAGGGGTTTTAGAATCGAGAGGTTACAATAAAAATAATGTAAGAAACGGTCTGTTTGAAGAGTTTTATTCAGGCGGTGAAAAGAAATCAGAGGTAATGTATGCAGCAGGAAAAATGCAAACTTTTTCAAGATGGAAACCAGATGGCATGAAATGTCCACATACTTCGTTACAAGACGGAACGGGTATTGTTGTTCATTACGGAATGGATGGAACGATTGAGTCAAATGAATCTTTTTATATGGGAGACATTGATTATGGAAGACCCAGTGAATTGAACGAATCGAATACTTTTGAAACAATAAATATCGTAGAATCTTTGGAAAATAACTCATCCTCCGATTCAACGATTATAGAAAAATAGTTTGATCCAGTTCTATTAAACTTCTTTTTTTTCCAAAGCGGGATCAAACCAATCTATTACAAAGCTTAAGTCTGTTTTTCTACCAATACAATAAACGATGTCGCCAGCTTCCAAAACGGTCTCAGCGAGTCGATGCAAAAGCAGTTTTTCCCCTCTTCCAATTGCAATAACAAGTACGCCCGTTTTTTCGGCTAATTGGAGTTGCTTAGGAGATTTTCCAATGGTTTTGGCTCCCTTGACGACAAGAATATTTTCGACCGTTAATTTCTTTAGTTCCTGGTGCGCATGCAGGGGGAGGGGCTCTTCCTTAAACTCACGGTCGGATTGCATCGTTTGGGAACGGGCATGATCGATTTCACGGATGATTAAATTTCTTGGGATTTCTAATTTACGTAAAACCCTGGAGAGAACCTCCAGTCCACCCTCAACTTCGCATGCGACTACCCCCGCCGGTTTGAATTTATCAAAATCTTCCACGCCATTCATGTATTGAGTTCGCACAAAAATTGGAACATTTACCTTCAACCTTTCTATTGTTGCAAGTACACGTTCCGTTGCAGAATGGTCATTAATCATAACCACCACCGCACGGGAAGATTCGAGGTGTGCGTGACCCAACGCCTCTTCACTGGTTGCATCTGCGTAGTAAACCGGATCACCCCGTTCACGCCCTATGCTTACATTATCTGAGTTCATTTCAAGAACAACGGTTTCAATGGATAAAGAACGTAAACTTGATGTCAGGAGTTGGCCTGATATGCCATATCCAATGATGATTACATGATCATTATGTCCAACCGTTTTTTGCTCCAGATCTTCCGCACTTTTAGCCCGTAGTAGTTTAGCCAGTGGGTCAAGCGCCCGTTCGCCTGCAGTAAAATGTGGAGCCTTGTAAACGATTAAGGGAGTTAAGAACATGCTTAATATCCCTGCATTTAAAAGAGGTGCAATGGCTTCGTTGGTAACCACATTTTCTTTTGTGGCTAATTGTAGCAGGACAAATCCAAACTCGCCAAATTGAGCCAAGCCCACACCTGCCAACCAGGCGGCACGGGGAGGGAATCGCATAAACATAGCGGCAATAGATGCGATAAGCCCTTTGCCAAATAGGAATGCCAATAACAAAAGAATAACAGTGCCAGTTTGATTTACGAGAACTTGAAAATTAAAAAACATTCCGAGAGATACAAAAAAGAAGCTTACAAAAACATCTTTAAGGGGCAATATATCACCCATTGCCCGATGCCTGAAATCAGTGTCAGCCACAATCATGCCGGCAAGAAAGGCTCCAAGTGCTAAGGATAAACCAGTGAGAGAAGTTAGGTATGCGGTTCCAATGCAAAGGCAAAGAACGGTTAGAATAAAAACCTCGCTGCTACGACTGGCGTCAACCCATTTAAAGAGAAGAGGGACCAATTTTCGGGAACATACAAAAAGGCCAATCACCATTAGTCCGGCTTGGCCCATCGCGAGTCCAACCTCTTTCCACACAGATAAATTTTCTAATCCCTGGGAAAGTAAAGGAATAATTAAAACCATGGGAACGATACAGAGATCTTGAAAAATGAGCGTTCCAACAATGAACCTGCCGTGTGGTGCATCCAGTTCGTTTCGTTCATTCAGAGTTCGTAGTACAAGTGCTGTGCTCGAGAGTGCAAAAACAAATCCATAAACAATAGATTCGGGTAAAGGGCGGTTGAGCCACAGGGCAATTCCGGTGGCAATTGCAGCTGTGCATCCAACCTGGATCAGCCCACCCAATGCCACCTGCTTAAAAATGTGTTTAAGTCGACCGAGGGAAAACTCCAAACCAATTGTGAAGAGCAGGAAGACCACACCAACCTCCGCAATGACTTCAATTACTTCTGCATCTTTTGCAAGTGAGAAACCGTGTGGTCCAACGAGAGCGCCGGAAAGGATTAATCCTGCAACAACCGGCAGTTTAAAGCGCCCAAGTACGAGAGTTACTAATACGCTAACAATAGCAATAAGTGTTATCTCTTCCAGGAAATGCATATTTAGTTTTATATATGTTTTATAATGATTCGATCATGAGTATTAGTGCCCATTTTTTTGAAATGGCTCAACCAATATTGAATTTTTATTTCGTCAGTTAGATTGACTATTTCTCTTTTCAGCAACTAGTTTAAGTATGTGAATATAATTCCCCTTTTATTTCTGGTTCCAATTTTTACTTTTTTTCTAAACGGTGAGTACAAAACCAGTCATCCAGATTTTGATAATCGCTTGGAGGTTGCTGAAATAGTTTCTGGTTCGGTGGTTGGGCGTTGGGATGAATTTACAAATAAATCTTTGCCCTATGATGAGTTTAAGCAGAAAAAAGGACTTCAGTATACAAGAACGGGAGAATACCCATATACTGGATATTATGTTCAACTGGATGAAAGGAAAAGAATCCGGAGCCTTCGTTATTTTATCGACGGTCTTTTATACGGTCCCGTAGTAAGTTGGCGAGGAAACGGAAAAAAGTTCTTACTTGGATATTACAGGAAGAACGAAAAACATGGTGTGTGGACAACCTGGACCGAACAAAACTTAAAAAGTTTGGAGCAAAACTATGTGGCTGGGAAACTGGATGGGTTATCAACCCGCTGGTATAGGAACGGACAAAAAAGTTCTGAGCAGACTTTTGGAAACGGCAAGATTATTTCCGCAATCGGTTGGAAGCCAGATGGCGGGCGCTGTCCTTCAACAAGAGTAACTGGTGGAGTAGGTGTATTGGTTGTCTACGACGATTATGGCAGAGAGACCAAAAGGAAAGAATTGGAAGTGATAATAGGAGATCGTACTGTTGAACGATATGAAAATGGAAATGTGCGGGAAGAGGGGAAATATGAAAATGGAAAAAAGAACGGTCTTTGGATATACTATCGGCCTAATGGGAACGAACATTTTCGTATTACTTACCGCAATGGAGAGACCGTGAACACCGCATTTTCTGCATCTTTAGACGGTCGATAGTTTTTTCTTTCAAGCAGTCGTGGCTTTTCTTGTCCATCTTAATTATTTAATTCGATGTTGGGGGGATGTCTTTAAGCAAAGGCTGAAAGCTCTCTTTGGTAAATGAAATGCACTTTTTTCACAGGGAAATTATAATTAAAAGAGTATCTTTTCCTCTACTGTTGACTGAGTAATAATTTCAACTAATGTGAGTGGAATTTATGATGTTTTGGATACTAACACTTGTATTAACTTTATTATGGGGATGTGACGACAGTTCTGATTTTGAGAATCAGAAAGTCAAAGATGTAATTTTAACATCTGCAAGCGGTGAATCTTGCCAAGGCTCTTGTGACTCATTACCCGGTAAAGATAAAAAGTGCGACAAATGTCAGCCGTCTAGAGAAAGCGTGGAAATTGTTAAAAATAAGGAAATTTCTAAGAAAGAAGAAATGGACAAACTCTACTGGCAGTATACCAAGAATGTGCATGACAAATTCGGGGATCTTTATGTTGTGCCGAATATCGGACTTGAGATGTTGTGGGTACAACCCGGTTCCTTTGAGCTTGAAAAAAAGCAGGAAAAGCATATCCACCTCGGTTTTTACTTAGGGAAGTATGAAGTCTCACAAGTCCAATGGGAATCTGTAATGGGCCAGAACCCTAGCCTTTTTAAAGGACCTAACCGACCGGTTGAGCAAATATCCTGGGTGGATGCAGTTAAGTTCTGCGAAAAACTTACACAGGTTGAAATCTTTGCTGGTCGACTTCCGCACGGTGTTTCTTATCAGTTACCTAACAATATCGAATGGGAGTATGCCTGCCGTGCGGGAACATCTTCTTTATTTTCATGGGGTGATTCTTCTGCAACCAAATTTGCTAATTATGATGATGGCGATCCTTCGGGTGAGACAAGAAAGGTAAACAGTTATTCACCAAATCCTTGGGGTTTCTTCAATATGCATGGTAATTGTTGGGAGTTTTGTTCTGACATTTCTGATGCTAATTCACTTTTTCGCTTTGCACGGGGAGGTTCTTGGTCTGACGGAAGTGACTTCATGAGGTCCGCCTATCGATATCAAATCCAGAGAGATTCCAATTACAACAACCTTGGTATTAGGCTCGCCTTAAAAGTCTCGAAGTAACAGACCTCACTTTTTGAAACTTAAAATTAATAAAATTCAATTTTTAGGATTTCGCTTTAGTATCCTCAATATAAAAGCCTGATGAAGTCAGTTTGAAAGGGCAGGGTAGGACCTAGTAATTAAACCATCTATGGGAATAAATTTTGGGATGTTGTAACTCATACAATGTAACTGACCACGAAGGGCGACCAGTTTGTCACAATTTATTCTTTTTACCACCCAGTCAGCAGGTAGGGAAGATTTGTAAACCTGTTCAGCACGGTCCTCGATAGATGGATCAATATCGCTGAAGGATGGCATAAGTAATACACCATTTGCCATAATAATATTTGTATAGGATCGCCATTCATTTCCGGATCTTGGTGGCATGGGAATTCTTTTTACCTGTATCGGACCATTGGATGTTGTAATTGAGGATACAATTCTAGCAGACTCGTTCAATACCTCACTGTTTTCGGAATCTATTGCCGGATCAATCTCAGCAATGATTGCAAGGTTATTATTAAGCATGGTCATAAACATGTCAATGTGTCCGTTTGGTTCATCAATCAAATGATTCACAGCATAGACCCCATTAACACCAAGAAAGTCATTGAACATACTGATTAATTGCTTGTGGGTATATTCTCCTTCTTTATTCACACTAATTGTTTTTGCAGATGTCAGAAGTAATCCGTCACCGTTGCTGATAAAATTCCCACCTTCCAGAATCAATGGGATTGAACGGACGGGGAGTTCGAGCATCCTGGCCAGTTCAAAACACATAAAATCATCCTGCCTACGACTCTCCCTCATTAAACGGGTATGATATTTTGCATCCACCATGAATGCATTATCCTGATCGTATCTAAGAATGAAGGGTGCATAATCCCGTATCCAGATTGAATTTGTTGGAATAACCAAAAATCGCATAGCGGACTCGGGAAGTCCCAAATTTTTGATCATTTGTATTCCACTTTTTGCCTGCACTTCATTTGAAACCACTCCAAACAGGGCAACTTTTCCATTTACTGCCTTGGCAATTTCTCCGTACAGTTCAGGGATTAAATTAATTTGATTATGACAGCCAAGAAGAATGGCTCCTTGTCTTTTAAACTCAGCAACCGGAAAATAATCTTCAGGCTGTGGCGGCGGTTTAATTTTTCTAAATGCTTGCACGGATTGCGAGGAATTAACATCAGTGGAGGATTGCGAACTCGGCCAAAATTTTACACCGCTGTACATACCCACAATAAATATAAGAATGGCAAAAATAGAATATCCATACCTGGCATATAGATGACTGCCTGAGTTTCCCGTATCTATGGATGCACGGCCTGTACCAACAGACTCAGGTTCGGAATCGTAACCCTCTCTCTTAGTTTTTGGCGGTTGCTTGTGTGCAACCGTTTTTTTTATCTTTTTCCTGTTCAATAAAACCACCCAGTTACAGGAGCATCCGAGGAAGCGGAGTGGGCGTTTATAAAAACTGGAAAAGTCTTATTTTTGAGACCGGGCAAGTTGTTCGATAAAAGATTAGTAATCACAAGATAATGAGTTGTGTCCAATAAGTGGACGGGTGAATAAGCACAAAACTGTGATATCACCAAGCCAATCTTTATATGATATCAGCAAACAATAGTATATTTTGATTTATTTAAGACAAATATTTTTGATAAAAATTTTATGGTCTATATTTATTTAAAACTAGATGGCTAGTTATGGGTACCATTAGAATGAATATACTTTAAAAGTGCTTAATAAGCGTCCATGCATATTCTTGTAACATTAGACTAGAGCATGAAGATTTACTTAAATCATTGGCTTGCTTTACCATGGGTGGTGGCGAAACCCAGAATCGAACTGGGGACACAAGGATTTTCAGTCCTCTGCTCTACCGACTGAGCTATTTCGCCGTCCCATGGTAAAACCAATGTGGATTTAAAACAAAGGTTTGCCTTTGGGTCAATCGAGAAAGAATACCTTTGAATGTTTTCCTCTTCGAAATCTTATGTTTCGAGGTAATCCTTTAGGTGATTAGCCAGTGGAGTAAGTGTTCGGTGGTGGATTATCTGTTCAGAATACCCATAAAAGATTAAGGCAACCACCCGTTCATTTTGGACGGATGTCAGACCGATTGCTTTGGCGAAATCTTTGTGCTTCCAGACGGGGCCAGTACTCCACTTACTTGATATACCTGCTTGTTCAAAAAGCAGAAGCAGGTTTTGGCAAATACAGCAACAGGTGGCGTAGTTTTCCTCAATGACTGCAGGTTTTTTTTGAACCAGCTCTGAATTTTGGTCAGTATGGCAGGTTACGATAAGCAAGCCTGGGGCGTTTCCCCATTCGGTTTTTTTCTTTTCTCCCCGTTTGGGATCCGAGCAATTTCCTGCAACGGTTTCTCCAAATAGTTGCCCAACTTTTTGGATTCGTGCCTGATCAAGTAAATAAAATCGGGCTGGTTCTGTACGGTGGTGGTTGGGGGCGTGTCTGGCAATGTCTATTAATTCACGAATAAGAGACGGGTCGGGTTTGCGATTTGAAAAAGTGGCAGGTTTTGTGGTTCTTCTGCCCCGTATGACATCTACTAGTTTGGACACTGTCTTTGAATTGGAAATTAATTAGGTTTTTTCAAAAACTACGCTTACATTTGCCCCACCAAAGCCACTGCTGTTACTCATAATTCGGTTCACCGCTTGATCTTTGCTTTCCTGAATAAGACTCAGATGACCAAGTTCTGGATCAGGTGTACTCACATGTGCTGAACCGGGGAGAAATTGATCTTTTAAAGAAATACAGCAAAATGCAGCTTCCATGATACTGGAAAGAGACAGGCCATGACCGGTCAAGGGTTTGGTACTGGATACCTTGATTTCCTGGGGAAGAGGAAAGATTGACTTGAGGGCTTTCATTTCGGAAGCATCACCAATAGATGTTGAGGGTGCATGGGCGTTGACATAATCAATGTCGGTAGCGGTGAGCTTGGCATCTTTGAGGGCGTTATTCATCGCGGATTTTAGTCCCCGACCTTCAGGGTGGGAAATGGCGACATTGTGCCCGTCTGAACCCTGTCCCCAGCCGACAAACTTTGCATAGGATTCGGCATTCCTCCTTTTTGCCTCGGACTCTGTTTCCAAAACGAGGCAGACAGAACCACCTGTTCCCACAAATCCGTTCCGTGAAACATCAAAGGAGCGGGATGCCGTATCAGGATCAGTATCCAGGGAAAGTGCACGCATTCCGCAAAAGGGAACGATACTTTCAAAATTACAATCCTCAGCCCCGATTACCAGCATTCTCTTCTGTCGCCCAAGTCTGATTTCGTCTAAGGCCATGCCGAGGGCATGGCCGGAAGATGCACAGGCTGAAACAAGGCCGGTTGAGGATCCCCGAACACCGATTGCAGCAACAAGATTAAAAGAGAGAGTACCAGCAATAGAAGCAACAATTGCAAGCGGATTACATGCCATGACTCCCCGTGCATCCATTTTTTCAAAGTGTTTGTGGATGGACCGCATTGATCCTCCTGAGGATGTGTACATACCAGCTTCTGGATCTTTAATTTCTTCCTCCGAAAGTCCGGCATCTTTGATAGCTTGCTGAAGTGCACACCATGCATAAAGGACATGTGGCGAGAAACTTCTGAGAGTGGCACGGGGAACGCGATACTGGTTTGGGTATGTCCAGTCTTCTGGATCTGAGGATTCCACATCAAAATCTTTAACCGTCCCTGCCAATTTTACGGGTGAGTCATCGCCCTGCAGTTCAGGGTGGCGCTCGATTCCATGCTTCATTTCACGGAGACTGTTAGTAACGGCATTACGATCGTTACCAATACTTGTTATTAAACCCATGCCGGTTATGTGAACTGATTCCATATATGATAGTTTTTTTACGAGATTATGCTTATCGGCAAGGGAAAAACAATTTTTTCGAACGGATTAAATCGTTGTTTATTGTTGCCCTTTTTTTTCATGGTCAACTTCTTCTAAAAGTTGGCCAAGGTTATTCCATGTTCTCCATTTTCCAGCTGGCTTTCCTTGCAGGTGGTGCTGTTCCTTCCACTTGGTTCCGTTTAAATGCCACATTATCGAGAGACCGTCTTTTTTACCCTCTTTGTAACTGCCTTCCATTTTCTTTTTGCCATCCGGATACCACATGGTGAAAGGCCCGTGACTTAGTCCCTCTTTTTTAACACCCTTCCATCTTGGACGGCCATCGGGAAAAAAAGTAATCCACAAGCCGTCTTGTTTCCCATTTTTCATTTTTCCCTCAAAGGAAACTTTTCCTTCTTTGGTCAGTCCAATCGTCTTTGATTGATTGGTATCGCTTTCCTTCTTTGTGAACTGAAGTCCATCGGCAGAACGGGTCAATTCGGTTTTCGAATTAATTTCTTGATTGGAAATAGACTCGTTTTTTTCGAAAATTTCGACAGCCTGTTCCTGTAGATCAGGGTCTGAGCAGGATGGAAGTATTAGGCAGAAAACAAGGTAGAATCTCCATAATCTCAAACTCGAGATTAAAATTGTCACAGTTTACAAATATTGGTGGAGCCGATCGGGTTCGAACCGACGACCTCCACAATGCCATTGTGGCGCTCTTCCAACGGAGCTACGGCCCCCAATAAAAGAATTATAATGATAAAGAGTCCGTGAATTGTCGAACTCAAATAACAGAGAAAATCTATTGTGACGGTGGTGGTTTACCTCCCATAGGCGGGCGGGTAATCTTTAACCCTGAGGTTTTCGACTTGGGTTTGAGGGAAAGACTTGGTTTACCTTTTTTACCAAGTCCCAACTTTGGCTTAAATGTTGGTTTGAGCCCTCCCGATGGTGGACGAGTTAAGCCTAGTTTGCCTGGTCCAGATGGTTTTGCCTGAGCCGGTGCTGGCACTGAAGGTGGTTCTTCCGGCATGGCCGGTGAAACATCAGGAATGGGGGGGGCGGGTGGTTCTTCGGCAACAGGTTCGGGTGCCGGTTCCTCGGGTGCAGATGGAGGAAGGTCAGGTAAAGGAGGTGTGTCAAAAACAGGTACCGCTGGTGCAGGCGGTGGAAGGTCAGGTTCAGGAGGAGCCAAATCTGATAGAGTTGGAGGCGGTGGAGGGGCGTCCTCTACATCGTCCCCAAAAGATGGAAGTGGTGGCAGGTCCTGATTATCCACAGGTTCATCAGCGACCGGTGGAGGTGTATCAAAAACAGGTTCTGGGATTTCCGGTGCTTGGGGTAGGGTTTCTTCGGATGAAGGTGTATCATCACCGAGGGGTGGTGGAGTCGGTAAATCCGGAGCAGGCGGTGGTGCTAAGTCGACTGGTGGAAGAGCAGGTTCGGATGAATCATCATCTCCAAATGAAGGAGGAGGGGGAAGGTCTTCCGTGTCTGTTTGGGATGTGCTTTCCTCTGGCTCGGGAGGAGGAAGGGGAGCGAATGATGGAAGGGGAGGCACAGAAGATTCGCCTTTAGAGTCTTCTGCTTCAGCTGATTCCTCAATGACAGCGGGCTCGGGAGCAGGGAGCGGTGCTAAATCAACCGGTGCAGGTGGGGGTAAATCAGTAGCAGCATCATCACCAAAAGATGGTGAAGGTAAGGGGGCAATCTCGGGCTCGGGATCTGAGTCAAAGTTAAAGGGGGGAAGTTCCGGTTTCTCAGGTGCTATATCCTCAATAACGGGTGGTGGAAGAGGGCTTTCCTCTTTCAGCTCTTCTTTTTCCTCTTCAATGGAAGGTGTTTTGGTAGATAATGACGGTTGTGGTGCTAGAGGGGAAGTTGGCTTTTCGGAAGAAGCATTTCCGCCAAACTTCTTATCAAATCCACCGTCAGCAATTTTACGAACCTGTACTACGCTGATACCAGATTTCCGGGCAATCGCTGCCTTGTTTGGGTTTGGCTCGCTCAATAATTTTTTAACTTCGTCATAAATTTCCTTACTCATGGAAACGGTTTGGCGCCGACCACTGGCGGTTGTTCCGGAAAGTTTCTCTCGAAGTGAAGGAGCTGCAAATGGAGTAAGTGCTTTAATTAAATCGCTGACACTTTTGTAATCGGTACCAATTTTTTCATTAACAGTTTCATGCAATTTAGAAAGAAACGCAGCATTTCTTTCTTTGTTTTCGCGTTTTTCAACTTCGGCTTTTGCACGTTCTTGAATTTCTTGGAGAATTTTTTCAGGATCTTTACTGAAATCTACATCGAAGGATATTTTGGTCATGATATATAGGGTGAATAAATTGTGTTATAATAGGGTTAAAAGAGTCAAAAGCGGAGAATCGTACTTTGCAAGTTCAATTTGAACATCATCGAATTTGATACGGGCAATTTGTATATTAGTTCGTGAAATTTAAACGCATAAATTTTTCAGAGACACGGTGCCTTCGTAAAGTGCTTTGCCTACAATTACACCTTCCATATTGGGAAACTGTTGTGCGAGATTATTTAAATCGTCGATATCGCTCTCACGGGTAACTCCACCGGATGCAATTACCTGACATTGAGGAACCGCCTCCGCCATTTGTTTCTGAGCGGTGAGGTTTGGACCTTTCATCGCACCGTCAGTGGCAACATCCGTGTGGATAATCCAGCGCACGCCAAGGCTTTCGAGTTGCTGTGCTAATTCAATTGCCTCGGTCTGGGAAGTTTCCACCCATCCCTTGGTTGCGACCATTCCGTCTTTTGCATCAATTCCGACCACTATTTTTTCGGCACCAAATTTTTGAATCAATCCACCGACCCATTCCGGTTCGGAGCATGCACGGGTTCCGATAATAACTCGGTTGAGGCCGAGCGAAAGAGCACTTTCAATTGCTTCCTCACTTCGCATTCCTCCTCCGAGTTGCACTTTAAGTCCTTTTACCTGTAAAATTGAACGGACCGCATCGAGGTTAGCGGAAGAGCCATCGAATGCACCATCCAAATCAACCACATGTAAATGAGATGCACCCGCCTCAAGCCAACTCTTTGCTGGTTCTGCTGGATTTTCAAAGTAGACTGTTTCCTGGTCTGCTTTCCCTTGAAAAAGTCGAACGCAACGGCCCTTCCGTAAATCGATGGCTGGATAAATTGTCATGCTTTGTTCCATAAAACTTTTTTGGATGATCGCGATTCTAAAATTAAAAGTTCTTTTTTGGAAGACTTGCCAAACCGTTACTCAGCGGCTAGAAAATTAATTCTTAATATATTTAAAAATGCCTAAATCTTCCAAACCAAAACCTGCTCCACGTAATCCCGTGGCACCCCCTTTTTTAAAAGAGCTTTTACAAGCACGATCTCCTTCGGGATACGAGGATGAGGCACGCGATGTGGTCCGAAAAAGAATGGCTTCTGTGGCGGATTCTTTTACAATTGATGCTTTAGGCAGTTGCCATGCAACTTTGGGTCAAAAGGGTTCGCCAACCCTTATGCTTGCCGGACATATCGATGAACTTGGCTTAATCATAAAGCATGTCAGTGAAAAGGGTTTTTTATATTTTGATGCGATTGGTGGTCATGATCGTGCTATGATTTCGGGTAGGCGGGTTGATATTATGACCCGAAAAGGAATCATCCGTGGAGTGACCGGTAAGCGGGCCATTCATTTAATGACACCCGAGGATCGTAGGAAAGTTCCTGAAATGCATCAAATGTGGATTGATATAGGAGCCAAGGACAAAAAAGAGGCTCTCTCCCGTGTTACGATTGGAGATCCGGCGGTCTATGTGCATGGATTTGAAAAGCTACATGGACCTTTGGCTGTTTCCCGT
>JABGWZ010000093.1 GCA_018675995.1 Opitutia bacterium
TGTACAGTCCCTCAAATTTCTTGTAAGCCAAAGCAATATAAATTCTAACGGTCACCCGGTAACCGTTGCACATTTTTTAAATTCTCAAAGAGAAGATGCTCTTAAATATATCAAAAGTGGAGTTCATTTTATCTATTTCACTCGAGACTCTGATTTGACCGTTTCTGAACTAAAACCTATCCGAAATGGAGCTATGTTTTTGGCCGAAGGTCGATCCTTTGTTATTGAGGGTAGTGGATGCATAGGATTTGAAAAAACTAGAAACCGAATCAAGCTTATTGTAAACGAAAATTGTTTTCGTCGTAGGTTTGCCAAGGTTGACCCTGTTCTTACTTCTCTTCGAAGTGTCGTAGAGGTGGTTAAAAAAGACATCTAACCCAAAACTAATATTTTTTAAAAGTCTGTTTTACTGACCGAGTGGGGTATTTTAGTTAAGTGGTCGTAAGGTAATCTTTACCTGCTTTTTGTTTTCTCCTTTGGCATCGCAAACCTTTAGGTTTACCTCCGAATCAATTTTGAGGGAGCGAACATATTTGATAAAAGGCTCAATTCGTTCATAGGTTTTTCCATTTGCTGAAAGCATAATATCTTCATTTTTTATTCCTGCTTTTGCACAAACCCCTTTCGAAGTAACCTGCCTGAATAGAAGCCCTTTTATTTCAGTGGGAAGTTTTTCTAATAGACGCGGAGACTGCCCCCACAATTCTTCGACCGCAGATCCAATGGTTGGAACAACAATATCTTTCTTTGCAGTCAGCAGTTTTTTTATAGATTTAATTCCGACTACTGAATTAACACCCTGATGACCAAGGTCGGTGGTTACACCGGCAACCTGGATACCAAAAACCTCTCCTTTATCATTCATCCAAGGTCCACCCGAAGTCCCGGGTGCCGCCATTCCCGTTATGGGGAAAGTCTCTGTAAAAGCTTGATCATACCATGAGAAAGTTGGGGTTCTCCGGGCAATAAAACCTGTGAGTAGGAGCTGGTGGCGAAAAATGGGAGAGCCAATTAAAAATACTTTTGAACCTTCCTCGGGAATCTTGTTCGCAAGAGGAAGGGTAGGGTATGCCTGTTTTCTTTTTGGCAAACTCAGAAGGGCCAGATCACATCCTCGATAGGTTGCCACTAATTTCAGGGGCAGGCGTCCAAGTTCCCTGGATAAGCATTCATATGTTTTCTGTTTTTTACGAATGACATGCAACGCGGTTAAGACCGATCCATTTTTATCCAAAATCACTCCGGACCCATCCAACCTCCCCCCCACAAGTATTTCGACACATCCTGGTAAAACCTTTGAATAAAGGTTTTCACTGGCAATACTTTTGGTTGAGGAACCTGATAAAAAAAATATTAGCGTAATCCCCAACCAGAGGTTATTTATGGAAATCATCATTTACGCATCTTTCTACAAGATCGCATTTCTGTAAAACTTTTCTTTCTGATTCTAAGAAAAATAAAAAAACTTATTCACAAAATGCGCTTTTTCATGGTGCATGAACCATTCATATCCTAATAGTTAATTACGGGACCTGCTGCTGAAAAGTTGCAGGAGATTAAAAATCACTTCGAACGTTTTTCATTCGAAGCAATCTAAACAGTTATTATGAACATTACTTATCGGGAAGCAAAGCGGATTCTTGCGAAGCAGGAGGAGGCAAGAGAGATTATTAACAGTTACAGGGGGATGGAAACTCTGGGGAAAAGACTTCAATTAAAAAATAACAAGGAACTTATCCTTAAATTGTTCGAAATTGAAACTGATGAATCCATTGTGGAAGTCTTTACTCACCTAAAAGCTCTTTACGAAGAGCAGTGGGGAGATGCAGAAGCAACTGCACCACCGGAAGTTCCCGGTGAGGTGGAGGAGGATACATCCGACCTCAAAGCATCAACCGTTGCACCTGCAGCAAGTATTCCTGTGGAAGACGCGGTTGAGCTGAGCAACTAAGAAACAAAAAATCTTGCAATTTTTATAATTGCAACGATCTTTAGGGGAGTACAACAACACCTTTGAACTTAACGCTTAGATATAAGACGCCAACTTGTTTGTCGGGGAGTATTCTTCTCTCGCATCCTAATTTATTGGATCCGAATTTTTCGAGTAGTATCCTTTTTCTATCCTCTCATTCTGATGAACAGGGCAGTCTCGGTGTTATCTTAAATCGTCCGATCGGGCAGACACTTGGTGAATTGGACAGTTCTTTTCTTACTAAGCCCTTTTCAGGAGTACCTGTTTTTGAAGGTGGTCCTGTTGAGCAGGATAAACTAATTGTTGCTGCCTGGGAGTGGTTGGATTCCCCATCTTCGTTTAAGCTTTATTTCGGTATAGATTTAGAAAAAGCAGAAACCCTGAAACAAGAAAATAGTTCAATAGAGGTTGCATGTTTTCTTGGCCACTCCGGTTGGTCTCCCGGTCAACTCGAAGAGGAACTTGAACAGGAATCCTGGTTGGTTGCTGCTCTCGATCACGAACTTTTTTCGCAAATGAAGCAAAAAAAGGAAATTTGGAAAAAAACAGTCGGTTCGATTAGCGATGAGCTTAAGTTATTGGTGGATTGTCCTGAAAATCCCATGAATAATTGATTGGTTTTCCACTATTTTTAAAAGTATAAAAAAAATACTTTTTTGTCGTGCATTTATCTTTGGCATTCGTTTTGCTATTTAATTAGCACCTTTCCTTTCTACAAAGGATCAATTGCCCGAAAGGGTTTCCCTATCAAACAAATCTATGAGTAAGCATAAATTAGAATATATCTGGCTCGATGGCTACAAGCCCACACAGAGCCTGCGCAGTAAAACGTTAATCGTTGAGGATTACAGCGGAAAGCTTGAGGACACAAAGCAATGGTCCTTTGATGGCTCTTCCACTGAGCAAGCCACAGGCGACTCTTCAGACTGTCTTCTTGAGCCAGTTGCAGTTTATCCAGATCCAGACCGCTTTGGTGGAGATGGCTGGTTAGTCATGTGTGAAGTTTTAAATGGAGACGGAACCCCACATGAATCCAATGGTCGTGCATTGATTGATGATGACGACGACGATTTTTGGTTTGGGTTTGAACAGGAATATACTTTGATTGATCCTGAAACTAACCTTCCTCTTGGGTTTCCTAAAGACGGATATCCTGGTCCACAGGGCCCTTATTACACATCAGTCGGTGCCAACAATACCAAGGGACGCGACCTCGTTGATGAACACCTCCACATGTGCCTGGAAGCTGGTCTTAATGTTGAGGGAATTAACGCTGAAGTTATGATGGGGCAATGGGAATACCAAATCTTTGCTAAAGGAGCTGCTTCTGCAGGCGATCAAATTTGGTTAGCGCGTTACCTTCTCGAGCGAACAGCTGAGAATTATGATATTATAATCGATCTTCATCCAAAGCCCGTAAAAGGTGATTGGAATGGTTCAGGAATGCACGCTAACTTTTCAAATGGTCCAATGCGTGATACTGGAGGAGAAGAACTCTTCAAACAGATTTGCGAAGAATTCGGAAAAAACATTGACCGTCACATTTCTGTTTACGGTGCTGAAAATAACAAGCGTCTAACTGGTGCACATGAGACTCAATCAATTGACAAGTTTAGTTATGGAGTTTCTGACCGTGGTGCATCGATTCGTATTCCTGTCGGGACGATTCAGGATGGCTGGAAAGGTCGTCTCGAAGACCGCCGACCTGCATCCAATGGAGATCCTTACAAAATCGCAGCTGTTATTATCAAGACAACCAAGGAGGCATTGTCCTGATTATTCAGTAAGGTTTTATCTTTTAAAGGCGATGGAGAATTCCATCGCCTTTTTTATTTTCTTTTTCGCATCACTACGGCAAATTCATCTCCATCCCCACAAAAAAAGCGGAGGGCTAAATAATAGTGGGAATCCTGTCGGTAAAGTTTGGTCTTCCTCTGCCCGCTTTCAATCCATGATACCTCAACTCCCTGTGCTTTTTCGCTCATCAATGTGCTGTGCCTTTGGTGTTCTTTCTTAACACCGTGCGTGCGGACCTTGGTCCACCCTTTTTCTTGCCACTCCGCGACAACCTCATGTACCTCCTCCGTACAGCCTGATAGTAGCAATCCAAGCAGAAGAATGTGTATAATCCTGTTCACAACAGAACCGCCTAAATTAGATTGAAAAAGTCAGAACTAAATTTTCCCCGCCGGTCTTTTGGTTTTCTTGAGTTTTTCGTCGAATTGTTTTCCAAGCATCGTCAAATTTTTAACCACTTTTGGGAAGTCTACCTTTAAGTCTTTAGATTCTCCGATATCTTTTTCCAGATCATAAAGGGATAGCTCAATCTTTGCCTGCGAGTAACTGGTCGGTATTCCACCGGTTCCTCCAGGTTTCCCCGCCATGGTTCGGTATCCATGGGGGAAGTGCAGTTTCCATTTCCCCTGCCTTACCGCTTGTAACTGATTTCCGTAATAGAAATAGTATGCCTTTTGTGGAGATTTGGCATCATCCTTTAGCAGTAATGGAACAATGTTTTTCCCATCTATTTTATGCCCAGGCAGCTTCGCTCCGATTAATTTGGTTATGGTTGGCAAAAGATCAATGGTCATCGCCGGTTCCGAGCATACCGAATTGGCTGGTATCTTACCAGGCCACCAAGCAAGCGTTGGTTCGCGGCATCCACCCTCAAACATGGTGCCTTTTCCCTCCCGTAGCGGGGCAGCTGAACCAGCATGATCTCCGTAATTGAGCCATGGACCGTTATCAGAAGTGAATAGAAAGAGGGTATTTTTTTCCAACTTATGCTTCCGTAAGGTTTTCATGATTTGACCAACTGACCAGTCGACTTCCATCATTACATCTCCGAATAAACCGGCTCCACTTTTTCCCTTAAATTTCTTGGAAACATAAAGTGGTACATGAACCATACTGTGAGGAATGTATGCAAAAAATGGCTTATCTTTATTTTTTTCGATAAAGGAAACCGCACGTTCAGTATATTGCTTGGTGAGTTGCTCCTGGTCTTTGCCTGAAACCTTTGGATTGATTACCTTGTTCCCCTCGATCAAAGGAAGGTGGGGCCATTTTTTTAATCTTTCCTCCATGGATAGATGGAGCACACCAGGATGGTAGGGCCACATATCATTGGAGTAGGGCAGACCGAAATATTCATCAAAGCCATGTTGTTTGGGAAGGAACTTTTTGTGGTGCCCCAAATGCCACTTGCCGAAACATCCAGTGGCATATCCTTTTTGTTTACATATTTCAGCAATCGTCACTTCGTTCGGGTTTAATCCAATATTTGACTTGGGGCCAAGTGCACCGAGTATACCAATACGCACATTATAGCACCCGGTAAGCAAACCAGCACGAGATGCTGAGCAAACTGCCTGAGTTACATAGAAATCAGTAAATTTCCTCCCCTCCTTTGCCATGCGGTCAAGGTTTGGTGTTGGGTAACTTTTTGCACCAAAGGCACCAATATCCGCATAGCCCATGTCATCCATGAACATAATCACCACATTGGGTGGTTTTGCTATTAAGGAAACGGTAAAAAATAGAAAGAGAAATGAGCTGAATTTAGGGATCATAATTTCTGTTTGGATTATCGAAAGTATGATGCTACGCAAACTAATATATGATGTGCAATATTAGATCACTCTTTCCACACTTTTTTTTGTATTGTCTTAAGTTCATTACGCAGACCCTCGAGAAGAGTGATTGGATAACTTGCACTTGCCCAGTTCACTACAAAACCGGGTAGAGCTCCACCCGGATCGGATAATGTCTCAAAAGTCACAAACATCGTATTATCATCAACTTTTTCAATTTGATAACGAGAAAACAATATATTAATACGCACCCCAATTGTGCTGGGAGCCATAGGGTGGGGTATTGATTTCATTTCAACCCGGATTGTTTTTGGTTGATCCCGTAATATTTTTGATTCGTACACCACATCCCGATCGCTAAATGGAAAAGGTGAGCGAATAGCTTGGTAGAAAATTTTATGACTAGGGTTTATCTGTTCGATCAATTTTCCCGATTTAAAATTTTCTATCCAATTCTTCCATCCATTTGGATTTTCAATGATTGAGATTAGCTGTTCAGGTTTTCCTGTCATTTTACCAATTCCTCGAAACGCAACACGACCCTGAACATCTGCCTTGTACACGCTCACCCCTTTTTCTGTCCTTATCTTTTTCCAGGCTGTTTCTTTACCCAATAAAAGGGAAATACTTGCCAAGAGAACAAATAACAAGAATTCAATTTTTCCAAAATTCATAAATCTATATTCGTCACTTTCAAATTTGAAAGGCAAGAAAAAGGGTATTCCAATCTATGAAAACAAGACCAGACTTAGTTAAGTTCCCTCAGACTATTCGTATGTCTGGGTCGAGTAATTGTAGTATATTAAACGCCCGTTGATTCGTCCCTGCAAGTAAACCCATGCGGAATCTTTCCAACGGAAAAGGTAGGGATAGACTCCATCCTGAGTCCAACGCCATCCATCGGTTTGATTCCACAGCCAAAGGCTTCCATCTTCCATCGGGGAGGGGTAGAGCCATCCCATTTCAGCATGGTAAATCCATTGATGTTCGGTCGGACGAAATGCACCCAGCCAATCAGACATTTTCCATCCGCCGGGTAATGCTTCCGCCGTACTGTACCAACTATTCGGATCGATCTTTTGAGCAGTCTTAA
>JABGWZ010000146.1 GCA_018675995.1 Opitutia bacterium
AACGGCTCCGGGGGTTCGAATCCCTCTCCTTCCGCCATTTATGAGCGAGGCGAAACAGAATCGCTCGCCTCATCACTTCCTGCATCTAAGTTTTCATTAGGTAATTTTGAGTGAATATCTGTTATTTCCTCAGCAGAAGTTGTGAAACGATTAAAGGTTTGTCTTTCGGTAGACTGTGTTAGCTTAAGAAGTATATCTTCATTCTCCCGATCAATATAAAAAATCTGTAGCAGTTTTGAATGAGAGTCTTTGACTAATTTCTTGGTATCATCGAAAGGAGAAAAAAATTCTGGTTTTAACTTTTTTAAATTATCTAAAGAGTTTTCCAACTGGGGAAGTACAATTTTTTTCTTTTCCAAAATTTCAGCGGAAGGCACTTGTTTTTTTGTTTTTAGCCAAGTATTTTCTTCTAACAGCATCTTATAAACATCATCACATAAAAGCAGATGATTTTGAATAATTTCCCTAGGCTCCATTATGAAATATTGTTAAGTTCAGTTTTAAGAAATTTCTAATTCGCAGAAAGAGCTGGATCCGGTGCACTTGGAACAGAATAAATTCCGTAACGATTCACTGCTTGGCGAATGGCACGAGTATCCTCAAGTTGCTCGCGCCTCCATTTTGCCATTCCGAAAACAAAATTCAGGTACTTGTTTTTGACCATGCCCTCTCTGGCTTCTTCCTCCGAATTCACATATTCCTCAATGGATGAATAAGTTTCAGTAGCCTGAACATAATTTCCTAACTTCTCTTCACATAGAGCAATTTGATAGAGGATGGGAACCTGCCATGACGGGGATGTATCAACATCTCGTAACGCAGAGTAAATTCTATAAGCATTAAAAAATTCATTATCCTCGAAGAATTTATTAGCTAGATAATTACCGGTTTTTTTCTTCCAGAAGTTCCAAATACTTTTAAGCCTATCAATTTTCTCAAAGTCACGATCTCGCACAGCACGGCCCTTTTCCATATTAATAACAAGCTCGGGATTGAAATCTGCTTCTTTGAGAAGGACCAGTAATTCCTTAACCGACTCTTCATCTTGATTTAATTGTTCATAGGTAAGAGCTAATAAATAATGGGCTTCGGGAACATAAGGACTTTGTGGATAAAGAGTGCCATACCCCCTTAGCGCCTCCTTTACTTTTGCAAAATCAGCTCGAGGTGTTTGATCAAATCTGATTTCAACATCTTCGCGTTTTTCTATTGGCAAACGATTGATGCGTTCTTCTTTTTTAAGATTCTCCCGGGCTCTTCTGTAGTGAGCCAATCCCTTTTTGAAACGCACGACTCCCCGATCTGAATCACCGAGTTGTTCAAGCCTCCATAATCTTTCAAAAAACTTAATTGCATTATCATAATCCTCGGAATCCATGAAAGTCTCTGCAATTTCAAACATTGCTTGATTCGATTCAGAGTCCATTCTGTCCTCTAATGCTTTTCCTTTTTTGCTCTCAGCAAGTTTAAACTCTTCACTGGAGGGCAATGTTAGTGTTGCGTTGATTGCATCGTAAAATTTATTCAATGCCATTCGATGAGCACCAAGAGAGCGATAAATTTTTCCTAGTCTAATATGAGTTTCAGGAATGGTGGGAGCTCCCCTTGTTCGGCCCGCAAGCCATTTTTCGACAGATCCAAGAGGTGCCTTTAAATCGGGAATGCCAGGAGCATCTTCGTGACTGGCAAAGGGGTATCTGTCATCGGAGGCAAACTCTTCCAAATATCTCTCGTAGGATTTAGCCGCATCCACCCATGCGTGATTTCTTTCGTGCATCCCAATTAGGGATAATAGCACATCTCGGCGGTAACGTTTGTGGTGAGGTGCATTTAACCGACCCAGTACCCGGTTGCAGTAAGATGTCGCCTTAAATACTGAGCGTGTTACATAGGGATTATTACTCCCTCCGGATGCCCTCCTAGTTTCCATTATGGCCTCTCGAATCCTTGCCTTCATTTCGAGGTCAATCTCTTCTCCCAATACGGTGTATTCCGGGATATCAATAACTTCAGATTCTACATTTGTGGGGGAGAGTAAAGGAGTATTTATAACCGTGGGAGTGGGTAAATTAAGTTCAGGTTTGTTTAAGGTTATAGCTGCATTATTTGGTTGAATCGAAGGAACATTTAAGGTTAACGGAGATGCAAGTTCCGGTAGGTCCAATAGTTCAACCTCTCTCAGTAATTCTTCAAGTGAAGCACTCTTAAAGTCAAACTCACCTACTGGAATAGTAGGTTGATTTAATTTTGTAGGGGGGGGGCTTAGTCTGTTATAACTGGGATTCACATCGTCAATATTAACGGGTGGTAAATTTAATTCGCTGCCAGTGGAGGATTGCCCTGTTTCAGGAATTAAATTCCCAGGCATAAGTTCGTTTTGTACGCGAAAAGATCCTTCCTGGTTATCATTTGCAGAACTCGAAGGAAAAAATGAATTTTCCGACGATCGAGAAATTGAGTTTTGCTTAATATCGCCTAGGAGAGAATCGATACCGCTTATAACCTCTTCAATTGATTTGAAATCCTTATCCTCCAATTCTGCTTGTGAAAAAGAATTTACTAATGGGGTGAAAGTTAGTACCGAACAAAAAATGAAGGTGAGCGCTTTAATTAAATAATTCATCGTTGGCGTCTTTGATAGGTAGCACCCGAGGAAACTCTCATGTTATCGGGTGCAACTGTGTACGGTGGAACAAAAGGAATATCTTGAATGTTCGAGCGAGGGGAAGGGAAAGTGGACGATTCAAAAACCTGCAGCAATTCGTCAGTACTGTTTATACCCAACGAATTAACTTCTTCAAAGGGATCAGATAAAGGTAAAGCCACTGGGGGAGCAACATTAGGCAAATTTTGAAACAGTTTAGCAGTTGGGCGTATCGGACTCGAAGAATTTGTGTCTGCTATGGGATACAAAGGGAAACCAGTTTCAGTTGACTTGACTGATGCATTATTTTCTTGAATTACTGTAGTTACAGTAATTTG
>JABGWZ010000080.1 GCA_018675995.1 Opitutia bacterium
AGAGACGCTCTGCCATACCCAGTCATACTTTTCATTTTTTACAAAGCGGTAGTTTTCTCTCCGAGTAATCGAGCCACTTCCATCGCATCTTTATCACCCCGACCACTAAGATTAACACAAATAATCTTATCCGCAGTCAGTTCAGATGCTCGTTTGAAGGCATGAGCTAAGCCATGTGAAGTTTCCAATGCAGGTAAAATTCCCTCTTTAGCAGAAAGCAACTGAAATGCATGTAGTGCATCGTCATCCCCGGCATTGGCATATTCAATCCGATTTCTATCCCTGTAAAATGCATGCTCTGGGCCAATAGCAGCATAGTCGAGACCAGCTGATACCGAATGAGTTGGATTAATCTGTCCGTCAGGATTTTGGAGAATCCATGTTTTGCACCCTTGTAGGATTCCAAGTTTTCCACCTTCAAACCTTGCCGCATGTTCTCCTTCATCAAGTGATCTGCCCCCAGCCTCGACTCCAATAAGCCGCACATTTTCTTCTTCCAGGAAATCAAAGAAAAACCCAATCGCGTTACTTCCTCCTCCAACACAGGCAATCATTTCATCAGGGAGTCTGCCTTCTTTTTCTTTGAATTGTCTTTTTGTTTCCTCACCAATTATTCGGTGGAAATCTCTAACCATCCCAGGATACGGGTGAGCCCCTAATGCAGAACCCAAAATATAATGCGTACTATTTACATTGGTTACCCAATCTCGCATAGCCTCATTGATTGCTTCTTTGAGAGTTTTACTTCCCGCTTCTACCCCCCTGACCTCAGCACCACTTAACCTCATCTTGAAAACATTGAGTGCCTGTCTTCGCATATCTTCCGCTCCCATATAAATCACGCATTCAAATCCAAAGTGGGCACACACGGATGCCGTAGCAATACCATGCTGACCTGCACCAGTTTCAGCAATGATTCTCGTCTTCCCCATTCTTTTTGCAAGTAGTGCCTGTCCTAGTGCGTTATTTATTTTGTGAGCCCCGGTGTGTAATAGGTCTTCGCGTTTGAGGTAAATCTTTGCCCCGCCCATTTCCTTAGTAAGTTGTTCTGCGAAATACAATTCTGTTGGTCTACCAGCAAATGTCTTAAGTAGATGATCGAGTTCAGCCTGAAAGGCTGAGTCTCGTTGTGCCTCCAAGTAGGACTCGTTTAGTTCGCGTAATGGATGAGAAAGTGTTTCAGGTACAAATGACCCTCCATATGGTCCGAAACGGCCTTTCCCGTCGGGTAATGAAAAACGGTCCACCTGGTTTGGGTTCGTATTTAATTGATCTGTTGTATTAATCATAAATAATATGTTTTTATATTATCGCTTAGATTTGCTTGCGACAACTCAAGAAGTCATTGCAATTAATTTTTCACACCATGACATTGAGCACATTACCCATAATTATTGTACCAGCACGACTCGCCTCTGTTCGATTTCCCAAAAAGTTGTTGGCGAATGCCGGTGGTAAGCCTCTTATTATAAGAACTGCAGAGCGAATTCGAAGTGAGGCTCCAGAATTCGATCTTTTTTTTGCGGTGGATGGTGAGGAATTAAAGAAACTTTTAGAGGATGCCGGATACAATGCGATTCTAACTTCTCCTGATCTGCCTTCGGGCACCGATCGAATTGCAAAAGCAAACCAGGAATTAAAAAGAGAATTCGTTATAAATGTGCAAGCTGATGAACCACTTGTCACCAGGACCCACATTCTTTCTCTCGCTCGTTCGATTTCAAAAGCAGGGGTTTCAATTTCCACTCTTGCCTCAGTTTTTCTGACCGAGAGTGATTTCTTTGACCCCAATCAGGTAAAGGTTGTGCTCGATAATGAGGGGAATGCACTTTATTTCTCTCGTTCCCCCATTCCATTCTCCCGAGCAAAGAAATCGGACTGTGGTAATGAAAAGACTGCTCAGGGATACAAGCATATGGGTTTATATGCCTATAATCGTGAATTCTTGGACTTTTTTTTGGATAGCAAGGAGAGCGCATTGGAGAGAATAGAAAAACTTGAACAATTACGTGCGTTACAAAACGGTTATAAAATTGCTGTGAAAATTGTAGATGAAACTACTATTGGAATTGATGTGCCTGCAGATTTAGAAAAAATAAAATTTGAGTAGGTAATTTTTATGAATGGAAAATTGATACAAAGGCATTTCCTTTTGGAACTCTTTTTTTCCACAATTGTGAGCACATTAATTTTACTAGGTATTTTGCTTTACGGTAACCTGATCAAGCATGATGAATCATTATTTCAGGCAATATCCGTTTCTTCCTCTTCTTTTTTTTATCTTTGTTCCCTTCTTATTCCTTATGCCCTCTCGTACGCCCTTCCTTTTGGTTTCGTGCTTTCACTGTTATTTTGTTACGGAAAATGGTCATCAAGTAATCAAATTCTTGCCTTGCGTTCCCTTGGTCAGGGTATTTTCGCATGGGGTAAACCCGGTTTTATACTTTCCCTTTTCATTTCCCTTTGTTCTCTTTCTATTCTGTTGGAATTCGGTCCGAGGAATCGTGCGGAATTTGATCAGGAAAAATCGAGAGTGGCATGGTCAAATATAAACAATCTTGTGCAGCAACAAAATGAGATTCACTTTGACCTTGGTGGCGAAACAAAAGGGGTAGGGGTTCTGGCAAATTTTTCTTCCGTAACAGAAAAGCCGATTCAGCGAATTGCTCTTTGTGTCGGACATAGTGAAAAAGATTATTGGTACAATGTAAGAATTACTCTTCTTAGTAATAAGAATGAACTGCTCCGCATTATAAACAGTCGGATTGTACATGTACAAAAAAGTTCAAACGGAGCCCAACTACACTTACAGTTGAATAAAGTTGATTTTGAATCTCCGGTTGATGATGAAGGAAATATTTTTGTATCTTTTGAAAAATGGGATCAACCCCTTGTGCTTGATCTTACTAAAACGAGCACCGAGGTTAATCTTAAAAGAATCGGCTTTATTCAGTTATTAAAAGAATCGATTTCGAATACTGTTCAGAGTGAAAAAGCAAAAGTTCTTATCCATAAAAATCTTGCCCTTGGTTGTTCACCTTTTTTCCTCTGTGCAATTTTATTACCCCTTTCGATTGCTAAAGGCAGGAAAGAAAGTATGGCAAATCTTTCGATTGGGATTTTTATTTCGGTCTGCTATTACGCAAGTTCATCTTTTTTTGAGGAATTTGCCTTTTCTCAAGGCAAGGCTCTTTTGCTCTGGTTGCCCAATGTTTTCTGTTTTGTATTCGGAATTCTTATGCTTTTGCGATTTGATTACCCTAATCGTTAAATAGCCCTATTGTTGCACAAATCAATTAAATTTGCGTCATTTGCTAAAAAAAATTTATTCTGCTATAAATTTCCTTTGAAAAAACATTTCATATACATGTAGTATATTCCATACTTACGCTAATAAAAGATGTGCCCTTTATCTTAAATTCTATTAATTATGAATACTTCTCATCCTAAAATCTATTTTTTAATATTTCTTTTATTATCAAACTTCTCTCATGGGGGTGTTAAAAATGTGGGTGGGGTTGTAGGATCTATCCGCAAAACTTTATCTGCAGGATCAGCTAATGCACCGGTATATTCTGTCGCTAGCGCAGGGGTAGGAGGAGATGCTGTTTACAGTGGTCAAATTCTTAATGTAGGATCTAATTATATAACTTTCGAAACTTCTTCTGATGTAAGTGAGGCATCACTAAGTCCCTTTATTGATAGCGTTTTCCTTAAAAGCGTTAAAAGTCCCATTTTAACAGCTTCATTGTCAGGTAATGCGGTAGGTTCTATTGCTATTACATATGCCGGATCTGGTTTTTCTTCAGCACCACAAATAATTATTGATTACCCAAGTGACGGAGATGACCAAGCGACTGCAACATGTAGCCTTACCAGCACAGGTATTGGTTCAATTTCGATTACAAACTATGGGTCAGGATACAGTACTGCACCTAGTATAACAGTCGTTGGTGGTCCTCATCTTGTCCAGTTATCGGAGTCGGGTGATGATGAAGAAGGACGTTATTTTAAGATCGTTGATAATAATGCTACCGGTCTCACATTGGATATTTCAAAGCTAGAATCCGGAGAAAGCCTTTCAGATGTATTATCCGCTGATTATTCCATTGATGTTTTGCCAGCCGCAACTATCGCGAGCGTAATGGGAAGAACCTCAAGTGAATTGCAGACAAATTTTAATCCATCTTCATCAAATGGAAGCTCCAATGGTGCCGATTTGGTTTATTTGTTTTTTGGTACCAGGTATATCCCCTTTTGTTACATGCCCGCAGGAGGGGGGAACATAGCCGGTTGGTATTCTCCTTCTATGATGAACTTTGGCAGGCTTAATGATTGGTTCATGTATCCTGATGAAGGATTTATTATCGCAAAGCGTACAAGTGGTACTTTAAATTTGGATTTCGAGGGGAATTCTAAGACTTCTAGCCAAAAAATGAAATTGCCTTCATCAGGTAGGGCAGCAGG
>JABGWZ010000076.1 GCA_018675995.1 Opitutia bacterium
AATATTTTTAGACTCGTCTTCCACTGCCTGCTGGGGAAGGGGGAAGTCAGGCATCTCAAGGATTTTTGAAGTAACCTGGCTTCTTTTACCGTCTATATTCTCTCTCTCCTTGCGGGATAAAAGATCGTCTTTAACTTTCTTCTTTAAGTCAATCAAGCTTTCAACTTGTAAAGACTTAAGGAAGTTCTCATCTTTTGGGTCAGGAGCTTTTTTTTCTCGAACCTCATGCACTTCGACGGAATATTTGACTTTCTTACCCTGAAGAGGGACAACATCGAAATCGTCTGCAAAATCAGCATCGATTTCTTTTTTATCATCTTTTTTCATGCCAATCACCGCTTCAGCGATTGCATCAACGCCAAGGCCTTTTGCTTGACCGGCTTCCTCCCATGTATTGGTCTGCTTACCATACATAGGCTTGTCAGGAAGGATATCTGAAACAGGGGAGTCGTTCAAAGTTCCCTCGTATGAACATTTTACATAATCACCTTTTTCGGCGGCTCGTTCGACTTCGTCGAAAGAGGCTCTCTGGTCCCTAATGGAATCAATCTCCTTGTCAACATCTTCGTCTTTAACTTCGGCTGTGTGAACCGTAAGTTCATACTTTTCATATTTTGGAAGTTCGAAATCAGGCTCTATGTCAACGGTGACTTCCACTTTTGCGGATTCACCTTTGAGAAATTCGTTTGGTTCCACTTTGAGAACAGAATAAACTTTAATTTCTTTGTTCTCGAGAACGGCTTCGTAAGCTGCGGTGGAAATCTTCCTGGTTAATTCCTGGTGGATTTCTTTGGAATATTTCTTTCTAATTACCTGCTCGGGTGCTTTTCCCTTGCGAAAGCCTGGAATGTTAGCCATGCGTCCAAGTTCACGGCAAACCTCTTTGTCTTTGGCTGACATTTCGTCTGAATCAAAGGAAACATTAACAATTTTACGGGCGTCTCCCGCTTCTTTTATTTCTACATTCACAGTAAAGAAAAGTATGATGATTAATTAAAACAATTTATGAGGAAATGCCGAAAGCACAACCAAGAGACATATTACACCATGAAATACCTTTAGGGTCAACGAGATAAAGGCCTGATCACAGCTATATTGAAGGAGTCCACGGGATCATCGTTACTTTTGAGATGAGGTTATCCATGTTCGAAAGTAAGATTTTTGTTTTTCTTAGACCGGTTGGAGAAAAGTCTCTAATTTGCAGGATCCAATCCCCTGTTTTTGAGTTTTCGCCAATTATTTTATATTCCTCGGGGTCAATTAGTTTTTCAAATTGCTCGATAGTTATTTCGTTTTTGGGAAAGAGGTAAAGTTCAGACGCCCTATGGAAAAGATAACCATTAGCCGAATTTTGATTTTCAACGGGGGATATCTCTCGAGCTAAGACGAAAAGCCTTTCGGAGCGGAAAGAACCAGCCGATTCAATGATCCAAGATTTTTCCGAGGTTGATTCGTTCTTTTCCGAATTCGTTTGGTTGCTTTCAAAATAAATTACGATCCCGTGTGGGATACGGTCGATTATTTTTTTAGGGATGGGATCGAACGGTCGACCATTTGCAGCACAGGCGAGTGAATTGTAATTACCGGGCCGGTCTTTTGTCTGCTGGGATTTTTTTTGCAGGGCATATCGAACAAGCATTGAAGAAATTGCAATGCCAATAGCAATTCCTATCCAAATTGATAGCCTTCGTTCTTTTTTCGAGATCGCCATTTATAAAATCACAGGTTGCATAGGTGAGGGATAACCTTGTAGTTAAAGAATATGCTAAGGGCAAGTGTTGACATTAGGGTACGGTACAAAGAAACCGATAAAATGGGTGTTGTTTATCATTCCAATTATTTTACCTGGTTTGAAATTGCCCGGATTGCTTTACTCGACGACTTAGGGTGTCCGTATGCCGATTTAGAAAAAGATGGTTTTTTTCTCCCAGTTCTCTCCTGCGACGCAACATTTCATCAGCCTGCTTTTTTTGATGACCGCTTAACCGTTGATGTTCGTATCGAAAAAGTACCAACAGTACGGATTGAAGCTTTATACGAAATTAGAAAAAAAGGGGAGCTGATCACTTCCGGTTCAACTAATCATGCTTTTGTATCTCAAAAGGGTGGCGTGGTCCGCCCACCAGCAAAATTTGCCGAGGTTGCTCGGTCCTTTTTTTAAAAACTAATTCAATTCATCAAGATAATTTTTTTGGATTAGAGCCGCGACCTCCGAGACAGATCTAACATCGGTTGAGATAATCTTGTCCGCCTTCCTGTATTTTACCTCTCTTTCTGACAAAAGTTCGGTAATTTTCGAGAATGGGTCTTCGGTTTGCAATAAGGGGCGTGACGAGTTCTTTTTGATACGTTCAAAAATTGTCTTGGGACTTGCCCAAAGAGTGAAGACTTTTCCATTATCTTTTAGTATTTCAATCATACCTTCAGCAATTGGCAGCCCGCCCCCGCAGGAAATAAGGCAACCTGATTTAGGATGGTCGGACTGGATGAAGTCTTTTTCCATTTTCCGAAACCCGCTCTCGCCATGTGTTTTGAAAATTTGAGATATGGGTGAATGGTATTTTTTTTCGATTTCGATGTCCGAATCAAGAAATGTTAACCCTAACATTCTTGCGGCCAACTGCCCAACTGCAGTTTTGCCTGTTCCCATAAAGCCGATCAGGTATAGATTTGGTCGGGAGGTGCACTGCGTGTCTTGGTTCATATTAGGTTCTAAAAAGATTATGATAAGTGCTTGCGAATCAAGAAAAGAATAGAGATACTAAAGAGATGAACAACGACTCAGTTGAAGTCACTGTAAAAGGAGTAATGCCAACATCCAACGGATGTGCAATCTTTTTGGGTAACGATGAAAAGACATTTGTTATATATGTCGATCCAGCGATTGGAAATGCGATTAATATGACAATTAATCAAGTTAAAAAAGAGCGGCCTCTCACCCATGATCTTATCGGTTTAATACTTCGCGGGCTTGAAACCAGTATTGAGCGTGTATTAATCAATGATGTGGATGAAGGTACTTTTTTTGCACGCATCATCTTACGGATGGAAAATGAACTTGGTAAAAAAATTATTGAATTAGATGCCCGTCCAAGTGATTCCATTGTGCTTGCCTTGCAAATGAAGCAACCAATTCATGTCTCAAGCAAAGTGCTCGAAAATGTCGAGGATATGTCCGAGATTCTTGAACGTATTTTACGCAAGCAGGATTAAAATTAGTATTTATTAGACTGCCGTGATTTCTGAGTTGAAATCAGTTGATTCCTGTCCTTCCATTCCTAAGTTACCGGAATCTTTGAAAAGTGGCCAGTGGCCCACCGCACTCGCCCCGATGCAAGATATTACAGGATTGCCTTTTATGGAGGTAGTATCACGTCGAGGACCACCCGATTTTTTCTTCACAGAATTCTTGAGAGTTCATGCTCATTCAAAAATTGACGATGATATTCTTGCATCGATAACAAAAAATCCAACATCCCGCCCCGTCTTTGCTCAACTGATTGGAGAAAATATTGAAGATTTAAGAAGGACGGTTAGAGAATTTAGGCAGCATCCTGCAGCAGGAATCGATCTAAATCTCGGTTGCCCTGCACCCCGGGTGTTTAAAAAAAATGTTGGTGGTGGTTTGTTGCGGACACCGAAACGAATAGCTGAAATCTTAAAGATGCTTCGGGGTGAAGTGGGAACCCTTTTGACTGTAAAAATGAGAATCGGTTTTGAGGATGACCGCTTTTTTGATGATCTGCTTGAGGTCATGAATGAAAATAATGTCGACTTATTAAGCCTCCATGCGAGGACTGTACTCGGAGGTTACCGGTCTCATCCGAGTTATTTTCATGTGGGAAAAGCAGTTAGAAACCTTGAGTGTCCAGTTATGCTTAACGGCAATGTCTTCTCTGCAAGTGGCGCATCACAGTTGAGGGATTCAACGGGTGCTCATGGGGTGATGATTGGAAGGTCAGCTATTCGGAATCCGTGGATTTTTAGGCAGATTAGAGAAACTCAGTCAGGGAAGGATATTTTTCTCCCGAAACTTCGAGATGTTTACGAGTATGTCGATGATTTGTACCTTTCCCTCAAAAAGCCTGGGGTAGATGAAATGAAAAGTGTGGCGAGGATGAAGAAATTTTTAAATTTTGTAGGGCTATCAGTAGATCCAGAGGGGAAGTTTCTACATGAAATGAGGCGTGCTTTGACAAAGGAAGACCTTTTCAGTGTTTGTTCTACTCACCTACTTGATAATGGAAAAGAGAGTCAACTTTTTAACATTAAACCCTTTGACGGATTGGTTGCCCGGCCAAGTTCAGAGAGTATCGACTCAGGTTGCCAAGTTTAATTTTTGACTGTTCTATGATTAATTTCACCAAAAAATTGTGGGCTCCAGTTTTATCATCTGCCGGATGTTACTTTTTTCTTCTCTTTGCCCAGCCTCCGAATCAGTCCCCGGAATGTGCTTACTTTTTTCTCTTACCTGCAATTTGGTGGTTTTCTCACAGGCCAAAAATGAAAATTGTGCTGCTTTCTTTTTTGCTGGCAGGTTTTCTTTATCATATTTCGCTCGTCGGATGGATGCGGCATGTGACAATGGGTGGAATGCTCGGAGCTTCGCTTCTCTTGTCTATTTACCAACTCCCGTGGTTTTTTATGGCACGAATATTAGTTCCTTATTCAATTGAGCGTGGATTTAAAGCAAGGTTTATCACGATTATTTGTCTATCCTGTACATGGGTCTCAATTGAGTGGTTGAGGTGTCAATTTACGCTTGGTTTTCCATGGTGCCCATTGTCGGTTACTCAATGGGAAAGGCCGATTCTTCTGCAAACGGCTCAATGGTTCGGCGGCTGGATTGTCTCTTTTTTTCTAATTTTTTTTAATTTATGTCTCGGATCTTATGTGCATCACCTTTTAATACGAAGGAGGCAATCTTCATCAGGTGTATTTGGTAACATTTGCCCTGATTTTTATTTAGCGATTCTTTTATTCGTTTTCATGCTCAGCCCCTTTTTTCTTGTTTATAAACCTGAAAGCAAAATAAATCACCGTTTTGATGTGGGTGTATGTCAACCCTATTTGTTGGAAAAATGGAAGGGGGGGAATGCTGCATTGCATAAGGATATTCTTAGTAGGCAGACCAGTATTCTAGGGTTAATGAAACCGGATTTGATAGTTTGGCCTGAAGCATCAACTCCTTATGCTTTGAATGAAGATTCTGCTTGGGTGGAGGGGTTGGTAAAGCAGGCGTCTATACCTCTTTTGTTAGGTGCAGTCATCAAAGAAGGGGAATCGATCTATAACACAATTTCCGAAGTTTTGCCTGATAGTGGATTTAAGGGTAATAGGTATGCAAAAAGAGTACTTGTTCCATTTGGGGAATATATTCCTTTTCCCTTTAAATTTATCCCTGGATTAAGAAAAATGGTTGGTCCAGTTGGAAGTTTTAAAGAGGGGGGAGACATCAACATTTTTAGTATTCCTACAAGTGCAGATGAATCTGTTAAGATTGGCCCATTGATTTGTTACGAAGACATATTTCCCTCTCTCTGCCTTGATGTTGCACGAAAAGGAGTTGATCTTTTCTTTGTTACCACAAACGATGCATGGTTTGGCGAAGAGGGTTGTGCTAAGCAACACGCAGCGCACTCTGTTTTGAGAGCAGTTGAAACCCAAAGACCTTTTATTAGATGTGGTAATGCCGGATGGTCGGGTTGGATCGACTCTAATGGATACCAACGAGAAGTCTTAAAAGATGAAAATGGTAGTATTTACTGTGCCCGTGCAACCACAATGAATCTAGTTCTGAGTTTAAATCCTCAGCAAGAAAAATCGTTTTATGTGAAAAGGGGAGATTTGTTTGCATACTTTTGCGCATTAGTCTCAATTTTGTCATGCATTAGTCTCGGTTTTAAGATGAAATATTGATATTGCTTTGAATTTGTAAGATAGTATAACTTAAAAAGATGAATTCCCTTGCGCCAAATTTTGACTACTACGATTTTTTAGTTCGTCAAATTCAGCAAAAACTTCCCACGCTACCTACCATTGTAAATGAGTTGACCAATGTTTTGGAAAATCCTGACTCTTCTACTTTTGCGGTTGAGGATGTGATGGTATCTGATGCTCCTATGACCACTAGAATTCTAAGGGTTGCTAACACGAATTTTTACAGGGGAAGTCGAGAGAAAGTAACTGATGCCAGTGAGGCTATTGGTACTTTAGGATTTGAGAAAATTCGCAACGTGGCTCTTACCACCTCTGTCTTTAAAATGTTTTCCGGTCCATCTGCTGTAGATAAATTTTCGCTCGAAGGGTTGTGGAAACATTGCCTTGGAGTTGCATCTGCCTCCAGAACTATTGCTAAGTACTTGGGGAAATCCTGGCACGAAACTGCCTACACCTGTGGATTGGTTCATGACATTGGTAAAGTTGCGAGATTTAAACTTGATGAAGATGATGAAACTGAAGTTTTTCTAAAGGACTCCCAGACTTCTTTAGATAAAAAAATTAGTTTGATACAAGCCGAGCTTATAAACCAGTCTCCCCGTCATGATTATCTTGGCTACCTTATTTGTAAAAATTGGGGGCTGTCAAAATATGTGGAAGGTGTTGTTAGATGGCATCACGAACCAAATCCTGAAAATCGTCAAAAAATTGCCTCTGAGGAGGTTAATGAATTAATTGATCTCGTTATTTTAGCCGATTGGGTAGTGAATGATAAAAAATTTGGATTTAGCGGACATGAAAACCCGGAACACCCATCCGATGCTTTGCTCGCTCGCCTAAATATACACCCCACTCATTTAGAACCTATTTGTTCATCCGTCGAAACAGAGCTAGAAATGACTGAAGATTTTTGTAAAATGCTTGATGATGTTTGATTCCAATATTTGGAATTATTGATTAAAGAGTCAGCATATCTGTTTTTAAACCTTTATTTCTTCTGTTCGTTTTCATATATACTTGCCATTTTTAGTAATAAATCTCATTCGTATTATCTTACTGGTGAGATAACACCTTCATCTCAAACAAAATAATTCAAT
>JABGWZ010000075.1 GCA_018675995.1 Opitutia bacterium
TCTGCTGCAATAACTTCCGAAATTAAAAACAAGGATCTCCCGTTTAAAAGGCAATCAAAAGCCAAGGATTAGAAAAAAAAACCATGATCTTTGGTATGTAATCTTTTCCAACTTTGCTATGGTGCAAAAGACCGATATAAAAAGGGATATGGATTCGACTCATGATTTGGGTGCATTTTGGGTATTACTTGCCTACCCTGCTGTCTTAATTGTTAAGGCATATCGCTTTTTTTCACCCATTAAACAGATTATTCTCGGTCCATACGCGGCTTGTCGATTTCACCCCACCTGCTCGGAATACGCACTTGAGTGTCTATCCAGATTCGCACTCCCCAAAGCTATCTACAAATCAGTTGCCCGTATTTTACGATGTAATCCCATGCACCCTGGTGGCCACGATCCAGTGTGTAAGGAAAACTTAGAAGAAGGTGAACATGAATAAAGAGCCCGTCTACAACCCGCCTGTTGTTTGTAATCACAAAACAAACCTCTTTCCGTTTTTTGAGTCCTGCGTCAGCAAAGTTCGTCAACATGGTCAAAAGATTTTCGCTTCTATAACGTTCGAAACTAATTACTCTGATCCCCTTGCTATCCTTGAACAAATACATACATCCGACCAACCAATTTGTTATTTTGAAAAACCAATGGATGAATTCTCGATCGCATGTGGAAATTCCATAGCATCGGGTACTTTTAGCGGATCAGATCGGTTTAATCAGGCAAAGCAATGGTCTAAAAAACTCTTTTCCCGAATAGAAATCGCGGGTGATCATAAAGTCGAGGGATCAGGTCCAACCGTATTTTTGAATGCTACATTCGAAAATACCACTCGAACCCCAAAACTTCCAGCACTCAGAACTTATCTTCCTGAGTGGCAGGTTCTTCGCAAAGGCGGCTCACATTTAATTACTGTTAATTGTGAAGTGCACATCGACTCCGAACCAAAGGCGTTAGTTTCAACAGTTACCAATTCATTGAAGAAGTTTGACGGGTTACACGATCAAAGGCCCAATGAGAGGACGCCTAAGTCCATCATACTCGGACCGCCAAAGGAAAAACACAGTTATGAACAAACTGTTTTAGAGGCTCTAAAAGCTATAAAAAAGGGCGAAATTTCTAAAATTGTCTTGGCACGTCAACTTTCTTACCAAACAAACCAACAACTACCTTATTTCTCTATTGCCCATGCACTAAGAAATAAATTTCCGGATTGTTACACATTCTGCATGTCCGCCCCCGACAATGAAATTTTCATTGGGGCCACTCCCGAAATCCTTTCCCGAGTCTCAGGGACATCTCTCGAAACTGAAGCTGTTGCTGGAACTGCCCCACGTGGACCATCCGCAGGGAAAGATGCGCATTTGGGAAAGACCCTACTTGGCTCAAATAAGGAAATTCGGGAGCATCGCTTGGTTATAGATTCCATTATCAGAAGACTTTCATCATGTGGAATCACTGATTATAAGGAAGGCCAGACAAGATTGCTTCGGCTTGCAAACCTACAACATGCACGCACACCTCTGCGGGCTAAACTGCCCTCCGGCATTCATCCATTTGATGCACTTGCAGCTCTTCATCCAACTCCAGCAATGGGAGGTTCTCCCCGGGAGAAAGCGCTACCTTTGGTTGAGGAACTTGAAGGATTTCCCCGTGGATGGTATTCTGGGATTGCAGGTTGGTTTGATTCCCGTGGCCGTGGTGAATTCATGGTTCCGATTCGATGTGGAAAAATTTCACCAACAGAACTTACATTGTATGCAGGAGCAGGTATTGTGGAGGGCTCTATTCCTGCTGATGAGAAAGCAGAAACTGACTGGAAACTCCAAGCAATGCTTGAAGTTATTACGGGGAGAAGTAACCTCCCCACTTAATGAACCAGGACGAAGAACTTATCGCCCAAGCAAATCAATCTTGGGGAGAAATAGTTGCGAGAACTCTTTATGAACTTGGTGTATTTAATATATTCTTCTCTCCCGGTTCCCGATCCACTCCACTGGTCTTAGGGTTTGAGAGACACCCCGAATTAACTTGTACTCCTGTACTAGATGAACGGTCTGCTGGTTACATAGCTCTTGGTTTTAGTAAGAGAACCCAAAGACCCAGTGCGATTCTCTGTACATCAGGCTCAGCACTAACCAATTGGTTTCCAGCAGTTGTTGAAGCATCTTATTCAGGCACGCCTATAATTCTTTTATCAGCCGACCGTCCTCCCGAGCTTCAGGACTGTGGTGCTGGACAAACAATTAACCAAGTAAATCTGTTTGGAACTTTCGTACGATCCTTTTATCAGATTTCTTTGCCCGAACTTTCAGCCAAAAGTATCAACAAACTTCGTGCATCGATTGCAGATTCTTACTCATACTGCATAGGTCAAAACCCTGGGCCGGTTCATCTTAATTTTCCATTCCGCGAACCCTTCCATAGTAAAAAAAAGACAAAGTCCCTACCTATTCCACCTCTTCGACAAAGAAAACCTCTTAGTCTCTCTAAGAGAGACAGAATTAAGAATATAGATTCTATCTGCATAGAAGTTAGTGATGCAAAATGCCCAATTGTTATTGCAGGCGAGCACGCCCCTGGGCAAGAGGTCATTAACTGGCTTTCAAATTACGAAATTCCTGTTCTATGCGACTCTCTTTCACCACTCCGAAATACTGCTTTCCCCAATCGAATCCTCCGGTATGAAAATCTTCTTCGTCATTCAAGGTTTGTTCGAAATACCGTTCCAGATTTAGTGGTTGCGTTAGGTCCGTTACCCACATCCAAAACATTGCGAAAATGGATAAATGATTCAAATTGCAAAAGAATTGTAATTGAACCAAGGGGAATAAATGTGGATCCGTTGTCGTCTCCAAGTCTGTCAGTAAACTTACCTTATGAAGATCTTACAAAACTTGTTTTTCGTAAAGCTGATGGTGACTGGCTTCAAAAATGGACTCATCCAGAACAGCTGATCGAATCAAATTTCACTAGTGCATTTGCTAAGGAACTCCCGAACTTTGAAGGCAAAATTGCCCGAATACTATCCTTGCACCTTCCAGATAAAAGCCTTCTACATGTTGCAAACAGTATGCCTATTCGTGACATAGAATGGTTTTGGCAGGCTGGAAATAAAGAAATTAAACTTTTTGGAAATCGTGGGGTTAATGGAATTGATGGAACATTAGGAACTGCAATTGGAATTGCCCACCACTCAAACATCGCAACTTTTTTGCTCACCGGTGAACTGGGTTTTCTACATGATTCAAATGCCCTCCTATTCGCATCTCAATTCGAAGGAAGCTTAAATGTATTATTGGTTAATAATGATGGAGGCGGAATTTTTGAAAACCTTCCCATTGCAGAGCAACCTGAATTTGAGAAGTGCTTTGCAACACCCCAATGCATTAATTTTATAAACATCTGCCAAGCTCATAACATTGATTACAAACAGCCCAAAAATTGGAGAGATGTTATAAAGTTAATTGAAAAACCAATTAAAAAAGGCATTCGAGTAGTGGAAATAAAAACAGACCGAAAGTCAGATTTTAAAACAAGGAAAAAACTTTTAGCCATAGGTCCACGCAGTCGCCATGCCTGAACTTGCTGAAGTTGCCTTTGCCTGTTCAAAATGGAATAGTGGACTTGATAAACGAGTTAGAGAAGCCGCCACTCTGCCAACTTCTCGCGTATACAGAGAGTCAGATCATACCGAATTCTCAAATTTACTAACAGGGAAAAAATTAATTCTTGCTGAAACCCATGGTAAGCAAATGCTTTTTTCATTTTCAGGAAATATTTACCTAGGAATTCATCTTGGTATGACAGGGAGTCTTGCGAACGAACCCGCTACTTACGAAATACAAAAATACGATGCTCTCGTTCTCCGTCAGTCAGAATGCAGTCTTGTGTTTCGTGACCCTCGCCAATTTGGCCGCCTTCGTATTTCTTGCAGGACAAAACCACCACCATGGTGGAGCGATCTACCGCCTTCAATTACAGAAAATGAATTCAATTTAGAAATCGTGGAGAAGGCTGTAATTCGCCATAACCGCAGACCGATCAAAGCACTTTTGCTGGATCAAAACTATTTCCCTGGCATGGGTAATTGGATGGCAGATGAGGTACTCTGGCGGGCAAAGCTTCGCCCAAGTCGCTTAGCAGGAACATTAGATGTTAATGAAATAGCATACCTCTATAATCAAACTTTATTTGTGGCAAAAGGAGCAATGAAATCTGTTGGAATCAAAGGTGGTGATCCGCCCAAAGGCTGGCTTTTTCATGTTAGGTGGAAAGATGGATTATTGTGTCCCAAAACCAAACTGCCCCTAATAAGAGAATCTATTGGTGGAAGAACAACCTGCTGGTCGCCATCCTATCAAAGTTAATGATATTATGTCCTGTGACTTTCCGCTAATTGTAAATCCATCTTAATTTGTTCGCGTAATTCATCGACCGAATCAAATTTTTGCTCAATTCGCAAAAAAGTTTCCAAAGTCATTGATATTTGCTCACATTCCAAAGCAAATTCTTTTTCGACAGCATCCAAAATATGAATCTCTAGAAGTGGATTTTCAGCATCTGACTCGACGGTTGGCCTTAAACCATAATTAGCAATGGCATATTTCTTACCCTCTACTTTATTTGAGCTAACCCAGCCTGTATAAACTCCATATGCTGGATACGCTGAAGGGTTCCATGGTATATTGATTGTAGGGGACCCAATTTCACGTCCCAAGCCCTTTCCTTTAACTACATTCCCGGATATTGTGTATTGCCACCCAAGCATTTTGTTAACCAAGGACACATCCCCCGCAGCCAATGCACTCCTAATCCTGGAACTACTTACTGGAAGGTTATCAAGCATTTCAGACTTAGCGACACCAACAGACAAACCGACCTCTTTCCCAATTTCTTGCAAAAAAAGTTGATCTCCAGTTCGTCCTTTTCCAAATCGAAAGTTTTCACCAACACAGAGACCCGCAAGACTAGGTATCCGAGCGATTAAAAAAGCAGGAAAATGCACTGCTTCTACACCCGCAAACTCTCTGTCAAATGTTCGTAAAACCACTCCGTCTATTCCTGCTTTTAATAAGTGTTCCACTTTCTGATCTTTGTTCATTAAAAGACCTGGGGACTGTTCTGGACGTAAATAGGAGGCTGGATGTTCAGGGAAAGTAAAAGCAACTGCTCTTCCTTTACCCGCAGCCATTTTTTTGGCCAGTTCTAACACAGACACATGACCTCGATGTACCCCATCAAACATGCCAAGAGCAAGAAAGATTGGTTCATCAGTGCTACGCCCCAAGTCTTCAATTGAGGAAAAAACCTCCATCAGATTAAAGGACATGAGTGGGGACAGCTTCGCGAATAGGAATCAGCATATTCTGAAATTCACTATGCCCCATATTCTCAATTTCTTCCAATGGAGAAGCATTTTCAATCCCAAACTGATCAATTTTCGTCCGCCGTAATCCAGTTAAATGTGCACCACAGCCAAGGTTCTGGCCTAAGTCATGCAAAACCGTACGGACATAAGTTCCTTTACTGCATGATAAGCTAAACTTCCCTTTTGGTGGATTCCAGTTCATTAGGCAAAACTCATTAATACGGATAAATCTTGGCTCTCTCTCTACTGTTTTACCTTTTCTTGCCATTTTATAAAGAGGAACACCTTTTATCTTTTTTGCCGAAAACATAGGCGGCGTTTGATACTGATCTCCAAGAAATGATTTCATTTCCTCTAGCATCATTTCTTCATCAATATGTTCTGGCAACGGTTTTTCTGAGACAACTACGCCATCAGCGTCTTGGCTATCTGTTTCAATACCCAGTAAAAATTCCCCCTCATAGCTTTTATCTAAGCTAATAAGAAATTGTGAAACTTTAGTGGCTTTGCCTATCAACATGATCATCAAACCAGTAGCTAAAGGATCCAAGGTTCCGGCATGCCCGATTTTCTTCATCTTTAATTTTCGTCGCAAACGATCAACTATATCATGGGATGTAATTCCAGCCGGCTTATCGACAAGAAGAATCCCTTCAAAAGATGGTTCCTGTATATTCATCTTTTTATGAGGTTACAGTTGCAAGATGTTCCCCTATTGCTTTGACCAATTCGGGGTAAAAGTCATCAAGTGACTTATCAATATTAAACCCAGCTGCACAAGCATGCCCACCACCTTGAAATTCCTTTGCCAAGATATCAACCCGGTAACGGGAGTCTTTAGCCCTAAGACTTCCTTTCAGCTTACCTTTCCGCTCTTCAACCAAAGCCCCAATTTCGACGCCTTCCATTGATCGTGCGTAATCAACGAAACTTTCCGCGTCTTCTGGTTGTGTATTTGTTTCTTCATAATAGGAATCTCGCAATGTACCAATACAAACACGATCATCATGTTCCATTTTAAAACTGGCTAAAAACCTTTGCAGTAACTGAACACGCCCCGGCTTCTCCCGTTCATATAACTCATGTGCTACAGAAGCAGGATTAGCCCCATATTCGCATAGACGCAGGCAAACCTCAAAAACCGATGCATTTGTCCCAGAATAGCAAAATTGGCCAGTGTCTGTTGCAATCCCAAGATATAGAGCATCAGCGGTGATAGAATCTATGGTAATATTGTTATCTAAAAAAAACTTGGCCAAAATTTCTCCAGTTGCGGAAGCATCAGATAGAACAAAGTTTTCATCTGCATAGTTATTATTCGAAACATGGTGATCAACATTCAGAAAAATATTGGGGAAACGGTCGTGCAACTCATCTCCAATTCTTTTTTTGTCAGCACAGTCAACGGTTACAATCGAGAAATCATCTCCCTCTACTTCGCAGGGACTGAAAAAAGGGGTGTCTCCAACAAATTTAGCCAGCGTTCTAGGAATGGGGTCCTGATTAACAGCACGAGCGTTAATGCCCAACTGAATTAAAACCCGAGTTAAGCCGACTTGCGAACCGATACAATCTCCATCAGGACGGCGGTGACCGAGCACTAAAACGGATTTCCCCTGCAACTGGTTAAGGGCATTATTGAACGTAGCAGATTCTTTGAGAAAGGCAGTCATTTTAAAAGGGGATCAATATATCAGATAGTACAGACAAGGAAAGCATGGAAATAGCCTAAGCGGGGATTAGGAAAGCATCGCGGTCAATACCCTTAACTAAAGAAATAGAATCAAGTAAACTGTCTGTTCCATAGACACCATAAACGGGTGCTGAAATAAAGCTCAGTCCGGGTAATAGTCTTCCAAATGTATTTTCTTTAAAACCGGCTTCCAACTCATCAAAACACCCGACCAATTCGGCACTAGATTTATAATTCAAAGAAACCAAACCAGTCTTTTCTGTACTCAAACCTGAGACTATTTGAAAATCAGTATTTCCTACTTTCCAATCTTTTGTAATGCAAATTGAAGAAACTGTGTACTCGACTTTTCGCTTCCCCATAAACGCAACCCAAAGAATTAACTCAGTTTGTATTTCACTATTTCCATCCACAACAAAACCACTCTGATCCCATAGATCGATTTCACGAAGACGGGAATAGGATGCCCAAATTCGACTTGCACTCTGAACATCCTGAAAAAATTCAGTCATTTTAAAAACCAACTGAATCATTTCATCTGTTGCAGTAGAATCTAATTTTTTTTCAGACAAAATTAATTCAAAAAACTCGCCACGATTTACTATGCAGCCTGTGCTAAAACGAATAAAAGGAAGCTGGGGATCCGATAGGACAGAATTCTCAATAAAATTTCGGGCAACTTTTAAAGACGGTTGGCGCTGATTAAAAGATTGGCGTCCTAACTCCAAAACCTGCATCCGAACACTATCCGTGTTCGCATCATTTGGACTTATCAATGAACCCGCACGAACCGTTATGGGATAAGGGAAGCGAATCGGCCATTTATTAAAAAACTTACCACCTGACATACTAAAGACAGATCCCCAAACCCGATCCACATGAACCGGTAAAATCGGAACATTTGCTTTCTTAGCCAGTAATAGAACTCCTCTTTTAAAAGGGAAAACCACACCCATTCTTGAAATGCCCCCCTCAGCAAAAACACACAATGGTAAGCCTTCCTTCAACTTTTCGACACTGGCCTTGATTGAGTCCAATGACTTTTCTGGTGAAACTGTGACAGTCTTAGTCAAATTAAAAACCATCTTCATAATCCTTGAATTAGCTAACCCACTGTAGGCTAAATACCTTACCTTTCTTGAAAACGCTGCCCCTATAAAAACAGGGTCGCCATACGATAAATGATTACTCACCAGCAGAACCCCACCTTTTTCAGGAAAATAATTCATACCCTCTACGCGAATACGATAGAAAACTCTCAGAAACATATGAAACCAGGCCCGGAAAAAGTCCTCTAACAAATTCCTCAATACCAAAATGCCAACAATCAAAGATAGCACAAAAACAACTAATATTTCCTGCTTTGAACTAAGCTCTAAAACATTTGAAAGAAAAACATGAATAAAAATGAGTCCAATCCCGCAAAGTTGAGTCAATAAATTTGAAGCAGCTAAAACTCTTCCCCGTTGGTCCTCCTCAGCCTGGTCTTGGAGATACCCGTTTAAAGGAACAAAGAAAAGAGCACCGAAAAAACCAAGTCCAAAGCAAAATAAATCGAAAAGCATATATTGAGGGTTGGCAAAATAAAGTCCGATATAAATAAATGGGATGCAAATTCCGCCGATTGGGGTAAGACCGATCTCAATTCGCCCCCGGTTAAGATAAGCCACAAACAAACTACCTATCATCACTCCTAACCCAAGGAGAAGAAACCAGTAACCGTACAATGTGCCCATTCCCACTTGACCAATTACCACCTCTCCGGAAAGTTTAACCAAAACGAGATAGAAAAAGCTACCCATTCCCCAAAACCAAGCATCTCCCAATGCCGCATACCTAAGTCCACGTTGCTTGAAAAGAAAAATAAGGTCTTGAAAATGACTAACAAGAAGCCCTGACCTGAATGGCTTTGCTCGAGGAGCTTGTGTTTCAGGTATCGGAAAGGCAATAACCCAGGAAATAAATGCTAAAACAAAAATATATCCACACACAACCAGAGCTGCATTCCACCCTCCCTTATCTGCCACCAATTGATCAAATGTATATGCACCAGCAAATGCCCCCCCTAAGATACCCACCATTGCGAGCATTTCCATATACCCCACCGCCTTACCCAATTTATTTGTTCCGACTAGTTCTTTAAGGATGCCCTTTTTTGCAGGGGAAAAGAAAGCAGATTGGATTGAAAGTACAAAAAAACCGGCCAGTGCAAATTCTAAATTTTGAGAATAAAGTGCGGCTCCAAGAATTCCCAACCCAAGCAACTGACAGAACAATGAATATTTAATTACTTTCTTCTTGGAAAAACGATCTGAAACCCACCCTGCAAATGGTGCAAAGATTACAAATGGTAAAATTAAAAGGATTGAAACCTGCTGATTAATCGAATCCATACTTGCTTTTCCAAATTGAACTGCTGCCATAATTGGCAAGATTGCTTTCATAGCATTATCATTAAACGCACCAATTGTTTGAGATACTAGCAGGGGAACCGTAACCCTAAAAGGGTGACTCTTTTTAATTGATATCACAGTAATAGTATGGACCAAAATAAATCATTTTTCATCCCATCGAAGAATGACATATTGCCAAGTTAAATTTTGATACAATCTTTAACTAACCGCATCTATTGCTAAAGCTAAATCAAAATCTTTTTTTGTTACCTTTCCTCCTGCATCATGCGTGTTTTAAAAAACCTCCACTCGATTATAAGAATTAAAAACTTCAGGGTGATGGTTTTGCCCATCAGCCTGATAAGAAAGCCTAACGATAAAGGAAATTGCATCTCGATAGTTATCGAATAGAAAACTTTTTCTCAGCTTATCTTCCTTAAATAACCACCCTTGCATACTTGAAATTTTATCTTCTATTTCTCTAATAGTTAAATTTTTTTGCATTTGTTCGAAGATGGCTATGCTTTCCTCGTTGTCAATTGGTCATGAACTCGTTGAAATGAATTTAACTATATATGACATTTCCATCCACTTTTGAACGCGAAAAACTTCCCAAGCATGTTGCCATAATAATGGATGGTAATGGCCGTTGGGGATTAAAGAATAAAAAATCAAGAAACTTAGGTCATAAAGCGGGACTCGAAACTGTTCAAAAAATTATAAACGAAACAATTAAAAATAGGATTAAGCATCTAACATTATTTGCATTTTCAACTGAAAATTGGAAAAGACCTAAAAAAGAAGTTAGATTTTTATTCAAATTACTTGAAAATTTTTTAATCGAGAAAACTAATAAATTAAATGAAAATGATATTAAGTTAAAATTTATTGGAGAAAAAAAATTTTTTTCTAAAAAATTAATTAAGATATTAAGATATTCAGAAAAAAAAACTATAAA
>JABGWZ010000074.1 GCA_018675995.1 Opitutia bacterium
AAGGTTTTCCTCAATTCGTTAAATTTCCTTTCTTCGCGGAGATTTCAGGAAACCATTTATTACTTTGAAAGCACTCCAACCAGAAGAGGAAAAAAACCACCGGTTTCTAAACTTATTCACTGCCAATGAGTCGTCGATACATGCGTATGTAAGAAGACTAGTGTATCGTAGGGAAGATGCGTCCGATGTGATGCAAAAGATTGCCATTATTCTATGGAAAAAATTTGATCAGTTACAATCAGATGACGATTTCCGAAAATGGTCTTTTGGAGTGGCCCGATTCGAAGTTCTGGCTTGGCGAAGAGATTTAGCCAGGGAAAGAGAAAGGCTTGTTCTTTCAACCGAAACAATTGAACTCATGGCCCAGGAATTGGATCGTAACGCCGAGCAATTGGATCTGGAAAAAGAGGCAATTCTTCAGCACTGCTTAGGCAAACTAAAAAAAGATCAACGATCCGCCCTTCAGGATATGTATGACGACGAATCAAATACTCCCGCACTGGCACAAAAATTTGGTAAAAGTATAACTGGATTCTATCAATGGATCTACCGTATTCGCCAAAGACTTGCGGAATGCGCAAAGCAAGTGGCCGATGCAAGATGATTTCCCATTAAACAAGATGAAAAAAGAAGATGAATTAATTATCCGTTACTTGGACGAGAACCTTAGTAAAGAAGAGATTCAAACATTGGATCAATCACTAAAAGAAAACTCAGATTTAAGGAAAAGGTTTTATGATCAGGTAAATGTAGGCACTGCCCTCGAGGAGGAATTCTGCTCGAGATTACCGGAAGAAAAAGTGATTTCTTTTAAGCGTAAACCTTCCACGGTCACATTGCTTGCCTTCGCGGCCAGTTTTATTGTAGCTGTAGGAATAATTGGGTATTCTTTTTTTAATACAAAAGAATCGATTGCCACATTAGCCTCGAATGAAAATGCCGCATGGGAAAGTTCCTTACCGACCTTAGAGGGAAGCAAATTAAGTGCTGGTTTTATGACTTTAAAATCGGGCGTCGCAACGATCCGGTTTTCATCCGGTGCTGAAGTCGTACTGGAAGCTCCTGCCGAAATTGAACTGCAAACTGCAATGCAGGGAAAACTTATAAGAGGAAATGCAGTAGTACATGTCCCCGATTCTGCTCATGGATTCACTTTGGCAACCCCATCCGGCTATGCCGTGGATCATGGAACCGCTTTTGGTGTATCGATCATGGAGAATGGAAAGATATCTGACTTCAAAGTTTTGGAAGGAGAAATATCACTACACTCGCCAAAGGGAGACTCAATCTTCCTACTCGAAAATGAATCCGCGACCCTGAACGATTATGGTATCAGTAAAAAGATTGTTCTCAGTGCCGAACAACCTATTCCGTTCCTCGGCAAGGAAAATAACACCCTCCGGATTCAAACAGCAGGAAAATGCCAATCTATCATCCGAAATGATGAGATTGCATATCTCGACCAGGATTTCTTGATGGTTAAATTGGACACCGGTTCCAATCCCTACGAAAGAAGGGCTTTATTTAACTTCAAAGAGGATCAGGTGGATTGGAGTAAGATAAAAAAATCAAGACTCAGACTGAACTTGGTTCCGTGCGGTGTAGGTCATCGGGTCTACCTTCCCAAAACCAATCGATTTAAGCTCTATGCCCTTGCCGGATTCACCGGGGTGGAATCGTGGGAGAATTTAAAATGGGGAGAAGCGCCCACAACTGAATCAGCTACTTTAGTGGGTAGGTTTGAAATCCCACGCAGTCAGGAAAAAGGTTCCATCACGATAGAAAGCAATGAACTTCTGGAATTTTTAAAATCAAACAACGCCAGTGAATACACCTTTATTCTAACCAGAGAAACCAGTGAAACCAGAGGGAGCGGAATGGTTCATGCATTTGCCAGTGATTCCCATCCAGAAGCTTCGGGACCCACATTAGAATTAAGTTTCTAAGAACAAGTTCCTTCTTTCGATCATTCAAAAGGAGGTGCTATCGCCTTGCAAGAAAAGTACTGAGCTTACTAGGATTATTCGATGAAGCTTTTTTTCTTTCTCACTTTCATTCCATTCATTGTATTTTCACAAATTTCTGACCGGCCTAATGTTGTTCTCTTTATGGCTGATGACATGGGTATGGGTGACACATCAGCCTATCAATTTTATACTAAGAACTCAGACGATAAACAGGTTCATACTCCGGCCATGGAAAAGCTTGCCAGTATGGGCATGCTCTTTACCGATGCCCATACCCCATCATCCCGATGCACCCCCACGCGTTACGGATTACTGACTGGACGTTATCCTTGGCGTGCACGCATGAAACACTGGGTGCTCTTTGGCGTTCAAGGAGATCCTCTCATCGAAGAAGACCGCCCCACCCTCGCCACTCTTTTTAGTTCCCAAGGTTATGCCACTGCAATGGTGGGGAAGTGGCACCTCGGACTACGATACACCCAAACCAATGGAAAACCGGCGGCAGGCTGGGAAGATGCGGATCTATCTAAAGATGTTTTTGACGGCCCCTGTGATCATGGGTTTGACTACGCCCGGTTTACCTCACGCTCCCATGGAACATCCGGACCGGATGCGGGCAGAACTGGGCCCCAGACAGGGAAAAACAAAAAGGGCGAACGTAATACTCCAAATCAATCAATCGGCCCAGGACACATTCATAATCGAAAAATCATAGGAACTAGCGGGAACGGAAAAAAATTAGTGGAGAAAGGAAAAAACGCCTATGATTTACACGACCTAGGTAATCGGCATTCCAACCATGCGATCGAATTCCTTACTCAACACCTCAGAAATAAGGACCGTTCCTATAATCCATTCTTTCTTTATTATCCCAGTAATTCTAATCATGGACCCTACACCGTAGCCAAAGAAGTGGGAGGTAAAAAAGTTCGGGGAAGAGGCAAAATGGTATCAGGAAGTCCAGCATCAACACGATTGGATTATATCTATGAAAACGATGTCGCCCTCGGTAGGCTAATAGATTATCTCGAACAAACCAAGGATCCACGCAGACCGAGTAAAAAACTAATTGAAAATACAATTATTATTTTCACTTCCGACAATGGAGCGGAAGTAAAGACCAAAACTGCGACCGGTCCAGTGCGCAGTAACAAGGGAAGTTGCTATGAAGGCGGACATCGTGTGCCCTTTATTGTTTCGTGGCCTAATGGTAAGGTGGGAAATGGAAAAACAAGCAGTCAGTTAATTGGCTTACAAGACCTGTACGCCACCTTTTCAGAAATTTTAAAAGTACCTCTCCCTGACTTAAGGAAAGGAGAAAAAGGAGCGGAGGACAGCTTCTCAATTTTATCTGCATGGAGAGGAAAAATAATTCCCAATCGCCCGATGTTCTATAATGACCATAAGGAATCTAAAGATGGGGCCGCTTGTGCAATGCGGTTGGACAACCCAAAGGTCGATGGAAAAACAATAAAGGGACAATGGAAAATATTTTTCGATGCCACACTTTTGAGAAAAGCAAAGGCAAACCCGATCGAATTATATAATCTGAAAACTGATCCGATGGAGGCAAATAATCGTTTAGAAGATCCGGAACTTAAACCGCTGATCAAAAAACTCATTTCAACTGCAATCCAGCATCGCACTGTAGGTGGACATCGTTTTACAGCCATCGCACCCAGGAAACGAATTACATTTGACTGGACTAAACCGATGCCGATACCCGCACCCCTTACTTTGTCAGTTTCTGGTAAGGGAGGACTCCCCACCCAAAAACCCGACGGACTTGGAATCGAAGGGAAAGGATCGTCCCGAATTGATTCAGGTGAAGGAATTGCCCTTCGCTTTGAACAGGATGTTTTGATTGAATCGATTGGCATAAAGGCAGGAAATGGTTCATGTGGTGGAAGCTTAATTAAGGGAAAAAACTCACCTTTGGCCATCTATTGTATCGATGCGGATAATGATGCCAAAGATCAACAGGGAATCATCAGTGATTTAGGAATTATAAAAAAGGGCGACAGGCTCATATTGGACGCCGGACCGCATTTAGGAGTCGAACCATCAGGAAGTTGGAAACTTCAAAATCTTGTAGTACGGCCCTTTGCTCAGGACTAGATTTTAAAAATCTGAAATAACTTAATTATAAAAATGAAGATATCTTTTCTATTACCCGGTATTTTCCTATTGGGCATTTCGGGATTTTCTCAAAAACAAAATGTTCTTTTTATTGCTGCGGATGATTTATCCTGTGCCCTCGGTTGCTACGGAGATCCCATTGCTAAAACTCCACATCTCGATCGCTTAGCCGCAACCGGTGTCACTTTTCTCAATGCCTACAATCAACTCCCCCTTTGCAACCCAACCCGTGCATCGGTGATGACCGGTCTACGGCCCGACACGATCAAGGTCTATGATCTGGACCGACATTTTCGGGATGAAGTACCGAATGCAGTCACGCTTTCTCAACAATTCATGAAGCATGGATGGTGGGCCGGTAGAGTAGGTAAAGTTTATCACTACAATGTTCCGGCATCGATTGGAACCGATGGTTTCGATGACCCTCCATCCTGGCAAAAAACCATCAATCCAAAGGGTAGAGACAAAACGGACGAGCATCTAATCTACAATGCGGAACCTCACCGAAAGATCAGTGCCGCCCTAAGCTGGTTGGCAGCCGATGGCAAGGACGAGGAGCAAACTGATGGGATGATCGCCACGGAAACAATCAAATTAATGAAGCAAAAAAAGGACGAACCCTTCTTCATTGCAACCGGTTTTTTTCGACCACACACGCCTTATGTCGCACCTAAAAAATACTTTGATATGTATCCCCTGGAAACATTGAGGCTTCCTTATGCTCCTAAAGATGACAGGGAAGATATTCCAACCGCTGCCTTTGCCCACAACTGTCCGGCTCCCCACTACGGGCTGGATGAATTGACCTGCCTCAAGGCAGTGCAGGCGTACTATGCATGCGTATCCTTTATAGACGCCCAGGTTGGCCGAATGCTTGACGCCCTCGATCGGCTCAAGCTTGCAGACAATACCATTGTCGTTTTCTGGAGTGATCATGGCTACCACCTAGGCGAGCACAATGGTATCTGGCAAAAGCGAACTCTTTTTGAACAGGGCGCTAAAGCCCCGCTGATCATTCGTGCACCCAATATCAAAGGAAATGGACAGGCATGTCGACGCATCGTCGAATTCGTTGACATCTATCCCACCCTCACTCAGATCGCCGAAATTAAAACTCCTAAACAAGTGGAGGGCCGATCACTGGTTCCGCTTCTGCAAGACCCACTTTCCAAATGGGATGGTTTTGCCATTACTCAAGTACTGAGGCCTGCTGATAACCGACTGGCTGAACCCGTGATGGGAAGAAGTATACGAACGGAAAGATGGCGTTATTCAGACTGGGCGGAAGGAGAGAAAGGAGTCGAATTATACGATCACTTTGCTGATCCGATGGAATTTAATAACCTTGCACACAATCCAACTGAGCAAAACCTAAGAATAATGAAAAAGCTCAGTAAAGACCTTGCGAAAAAAGCGAGCGGTAAGGTTCCCACAACTCCTTTTAATCCCAAAAGACTCTAAATCACATGGACCCAATAACCGTTATTGCAATTATCGCCGGTCTGGTTTTAGCCGGTATTTTCTCATTTATTGATGACGCTTTCGAAAAGATGCTGAATCCGATCTTCCGATTACTTGGTCTCCAATCATCATCCGGTCCGATCGATATTACTCTTAATCAGAAGAATAAGAGCATCGAGCTCATCATTGCCAATAACGGAAAAGGGAAAGCCAAAATGGCGGGCATACAAGTAATCGATGGAAATGGGAAAAAATCTTTTCCTATTCCCTTTATTTCTGAGGATGATGTGGGAGGGGAAATGAGTGAAAAGAAAGCCAAAGAACACCGGAGGTTATTCTACTCTGACAAGATTGAACAAGGTGCAGAGAAGAAAATATTTTTAGACCCCAATGAGCTTAATGGAAGTGTTTTAAGCACGCTTCAAGTGATGGATATGGATGGAAAGTCCTGGCAAGTGGGCAACGCTTAAATTGGATAAAACACGATATAACGACCTCGATGCCCTGCGAGCATTTGCCATGCTTTTAGGCATAGTGCTTCATGGTCTACTCTCTTTCCTGCCAATCCCGATATGGCCTGTTCAGGATATCAACCAATCGGAATTCTATTTCATTCCTTTGATGTTCATTCATGGATTCAGGATGTCTTTGTTTTTTTTCATAAGTGGTTTTTTCATCATGATGATGTGGCAAAAAAGAGGAACTTTTAGCTTATTGCGACATCGGACCAAGCGGATTGTTTTACCATTTCTTATTTTCGGAGCTCTACTCTTTCCAATGCTCAACAATATGGCGGCTTTTATCGGAAAAGCAGAAGACAGTAAATTAGAAGAAACCGCTCCACAGACAGACATGACTAAAGCTATTAATCCCGATTATAAGGTACCTAACGACCTTGGACGAGCTGCCAGTGTAGGCAATTTGCAAAAGATAAGGGAATGGCTTCAAAAAGGGGCCAATATCAATGGTAAATATGACAAAGACTTAACTCCGCTTCATTGGGCGGCAACCATGAACCAAGTGAATGCCATACAACTCTTGGCAGATGAGGGAGCAGATCTGAACTCAAGGGATGAGCACCAATCAACCCCCTTATTGCTTGCCGCTTTTTTTGGACAGACGGAATCAGTTGAATGCCTTCTTCAAATGGGTGCCAATCCCAAACTAAAAAATAAAGATGGTTCCCTGCCCGAGCAGGCGATGATGGCCAACCGATCAATAACCGAATGGGTGGCAAGAGATATTTTACAAATTCCAATAGACTGGCCCAATGTGGTGGAAGGAAGAAAACAGGTAAGAATATTACTCACTGGCGATCATTCTTATATTGATCAGGAAACAAGTTGGTTCGTTCGTAACTATTTTTTATTCGGCCAATTTTGCACACACCATCTTTGGTTCCTTTACGACTTAGTCTACCTGACAGTGGGCTTCCTTCTTCTTATGGGCATTCTAAAATTTATTCCTATAAATGGATTTGCAAGATGGCTTGCCGAATCCCCTCTTCGACTCCTTTGGCTTGCTCCTCTTACTTACTGGGCACAGTTTAACATGGGTAGTGGAGAGGACGGGGTCTTTGGTCCATCGACCTCGGTTTTCCTGAAACCTGACTGGATTAAGCTGGGCTACTACGCGATCTTTTTCGGATACGGTGCGATTTGCTTTCCTCACAAAGGTTTCCATGAAAAAGTCGGACGATTTTGGCCAGTATATTTTGCCTTAGCCACGATTTTTTTCATCGCCGTTCTAACTATTATTGAAAATAAGGATGAAGGATCGAACTATGAATTGATCTCGCTTTACTCATCTCTTTTCGCCTGGCTTATGATTTTTGGCCTAATTGGATTGTTCCGAAAAATGTTCTCACAAGAGAATAAAAAAGTTCGCTTCGTTTCCGATTCCGCTTATTGGCTATACATAGCTCACCTGCCTCTTATTCAAATTATTCAATTTTGGGTTTCGGATTGGCCATTACCCAGTTTTATTAAACTCATGGTTGTATGCGTCGCCACTACCCTTTTATTGCTTATTTCCTACAGGTACTTCATTCGATATACCGTAATCGGAACTTTGCTTAACGGTAAAAAATTTAAAACCTATGGCGCTACCTAATCAATTAACGAATAAATCATATCTTTGGCTTAGTATTTTCTTTGGATTTCTTCTATGGTCTGGCATTGAACCCAAGGACCGATTGACCTGGGTACTGGAAGCCGGTCCCGCAATGATAGGACTCTTGGTTATAGCACAGTCTCGAAAATCCTTTCCGCTGACTCCCCTGCTCTACTTTTGGATTCTGGTCCATTGTATCGTCTTAATGGTGGGTGCAAAATATACCTATGCCGAGGTTCCGTTATTTGACTGGATTAGTGATTTATTTGGATGGGAAAGAAACAACTATGATAAAGTCGGCCACTTCATGCAGGGATTTGTACCAGCTCTGCTCGCGAGGGAAATCCTTCTGAGGAAAAAGTTAGTCAATGCGGACGGCTGGCGGAATTTCATAATCCTTTCGATCTGTCTCGCATTCAGTGCCTTTTATGAATTGATCGAGTGGTGGGCTGCACTGCTAATTGGAGAAGATGCAGATGCCTTCCTCGGCACTCAGGGATATGTATGGGATACGCAGTCCGACATGGCATGGGCTCTATTGGGAGCATTTGTTTGCCTGATTACCCTAAAGAAAACCCACGATCTACAAATCAAGCCATTGCTCTAGCAGGTCATTGGATATATAATGTTCAATAATGACTAAAGCAACGGATTGGGAAGAAAGATATCAGCAAGAAGACACTCCCTGGGACAAGGATGAACCAGCGCCTGGACTCATCGACTGGTTGAACGAGCAAACATTGGCTCCGGAAACCCGGGTATTGGTTCCGGGATGTGGTCGCGGGCACGATGCGTCCGCATGGGCT
>JABGWZ010000110.1 GCA_018675995.1 Opitutia bacterium
GCAATTGAGGAAAAACCCAATCGAATTATATCTTTTACCAAGTCATTTTTAGCAATCGCTGCAGTTTTAGTTCTTGGTCTTTTCTTCACTGAAGATTTCAGGTCTTTATTGGATGAGTTTCATTTATCTTCCACCAGTGATATCCAAACTGAAGAAACTCTACCTCCTTTCTCGGATTCGGCGGGGGGCAGAGATACTGTAGCAGTCCTAACAAAGTCGGTTGGTATCGTTTGGGATCAATCAGCCGATTTTCAGCCAATACTTGGAGACACACTTGAAGTTGGGTTGTTGCAAATTGAAAGTGGGCTTGCTCAGGTTGAGTTTCTTCAAGGTGCTACGGTTGTTTTAGAGGGGCCTGTTGAGTTTTCTACTGAAACCCCAAACGAAGGCTCTCTGCTTAAGGGGAAGCTAAGAGCGGTTGTTCCTAAAGTTGCAACTGGTTTTGCTATAAATTTACCTAAGGGAAGAGTTATCGATTTGGGTACTGACTTCGGACTGAATGTTCATGCAGGCGGTTCTACTGAACTTTTTGTTTATGAGGGGAAAGTTATTTATGAAGGACAAACTGATTCTGGTGATAGCATAACCCGCGAGTTGCGAAGAGGAGAATCCATCTTTATTGACCCTTATGGTTATGCCAACTGGGTGGAAATGCCCAGTGAACCTTTCATTAGTGCTGCTGACTTAGCCTATCGGTCCATGGAAGAATCACATAGAAGGCATGAAGCTTGGGTTGAGTTAAGTAATGCTATTTCTGTTGATCCTAAAACAATTCTTTATTTCACATTTGATAATCATAGCCCATGGTCAAGGATTCTCAAAAATGAAAGTCTTGCTAACTCTATGGTCCAAAATGGTGCGATTGTTGGATGTAAATGGGGTGAAGGGCGCTGGCCTGGAAAGGGTGCACTTTCTTTTAACAGGCAAAATGACCGTGTTCGCTTAAAACTTCCTTCGCAACTTAAATCTGCTACTTTTTCCGCTTGGATTAAACTAGACTCCCTTAAACAAGATATCGCTCCAATTTTATGTAGTGAACCTAAAAGTATTGGTTCGACTTCTTGGAGTATTAATCGGACTGGTCAAATCGTTCTTAGCACAAGAGGTGCAAGAGAAAATATTCATTACAAATCAGCAGTTGCTTTTCGTTCCGACAAATTAAGTCGCTGGTCTCATGTAGTTACAACTTATAATGCAAAGTTGGGAATTATCTCACACTATGTAAACGGACGTTCATTTAGTCGTGAAAAACTTAATGAAATTGTTATCCTTAATTTCCCAAAAGCAATGATTGGTCATTCCCCAGAGCAACTTGTTGACAAAAAAGGACTCGCATTCAAAGGGAGTATTGATGAGTTTGGTGTTTTCGACGGAGTTTTAGATGAATTAGAAATTCGCAGAATGTATGAAATAGGAAGGCCTTTTGAGTTCCCTAACTCAATTGGTACCGGTTTGCCGTAAGCATATTTTTAAATTTCGGTTATTTTCTCACCCCCCACAAAGCTTGAAATTTCCCTCCAAAATGCTGGGGGTGAATTAATTCCCTAAGTTTAAGCATTTGTTGGTTCACCGGTTTATAAGTAGACTCAAACATTTGTTTAATTTTCCTTTGCGAATGATTCATCAGAAAAGATTCTTGTGTTTCTAGTTTAACTTCTGAGAAATTTTTTTTATGTAGGCATTCCCTCAAGTCATCCCAGCATAAATGACATGTTAAGTCCTGCTTTCCAACTTGAGTGAATAAACTTTTACAAATTTGATGTTTGTAATAACTCCTAGCGGTTCCGATTGGTCTTTCCTTAAAAATGATTTCACGAGACAGACCGTAATCAAAAGTTAGGAACAGGCCTTTCCATGTTTGTGATGCGACAGAATTAAGAGCATCGTAAGCTCCAGTTGGCCAATCAATAGTATATCCATCGGCAGATACTTTGGGGAAATTAATTGGCGCATCCGATTGCGGTAGTTCTAACTCTTGGAAAAAATTATTCTTGAATGTGACGCCCATTTCTAGCCAGCTTCTCTTTTTCTTGTTAAACCGAAATCGTTTAAAAGGTTGTGCATCAAGCCATTCGTTGGAGAAGACAACTGATTTGCTTGGAATTTTCACCTTGTCGCCCAACCTAATAATGCCTGTAGATTTAAAGGGTGTATCTATTCCTCTCAGTATTGAGCAATTAGGCTCTGCTGCAATTTCAACGAATGAATGATCTTTAATTTGTTCATCACCAAGGATTTTAGAACAGGCTTCTATGATTAGTTCTCCCCAAAGTTTTCCGTGAGAGTTTGAAGTATAAAAATCAGTATTCCGTTCTTTTCCAACCCGTCTTGTGTCAGAAGTGTAGTATCCATGGTTTGGGTGATACAATGCAAAGCGAACAAATTCATCGGTAGGCATAATTGACCTTCCTTCTAATGCTAAATTGAATGCCCTTTGCATGCTAAATATTTCCTTTGTCATTGGCTTTGTATACTCGCTTGGATAAATGATTAAGTGTGAAGTTTAAACAATTATTAATATGGGGAGTCCTGTCATTTATAATATCATTTTTGATTAGCAAAACTTGGTTTGATCCCACTATGCAGGGTTTTTTTAATGCAAACTATTGGCGTTCATTGCTTCGGTTTGGTGAAACTCTTCGTATTACTAACACATTGTATGTCGATGAAAATAAATCGCAATACCAAGCACTAACCGATAATGCGATATCGGGTATGATTACCAAGCTCGACAGACACTCTAATTATTATAAACCTGAAGAGTATACTTCCTTTAAAGATGACACTCATCGCCGATATGTTGGAATTGGAGTTATGATTCGAAAAGTGGAGGGCGGAGTTTTGATTACTAGAGTTTTCGAAGGTGGGCCTGCAGAAGAGTCTGGTTTGTGTGTGGGGGATTACATAGCAAAAGTAGAAGGTATTGATATCGGAAATTGGGATTTACCGGAGGTTAGCAGTAAGATTAAAGGCGAAGAAGGCACATCGGTTAATATAACTGTTCGTTCACGAAACAATAAATTGAATGATTTAAATGTAAATCGTCGAAAAATCACAATATCAAGTGTAGAAGGGACAGTTGTTGATCAAAACCACACCGGATACCTTCGCTTGGTACAGTTTACTTCTCGCTCAGGAAAAGAGTGCACGGATGCAATTACTGAACTTCTTGAAATGGGAATGACGAGCCTCGTTCTCGATTTGCGCGATAATTCGGGTGGTCTTCTATCTGCAGCGGTTGAAATCGCGGACTTGTTTTTACCAAGAGATCAACTTATCGTAACAATAAAGGGCCGGGATGAAAATGAGGTCCGTAATTACAGGTGTCATTCTGTTCCCCTGCTGCCAGATTTGCCAGTCGCTGTTTTAATGAACGAAGGAAGTGCAAGTGCATCTGAGATTGTTGGAGGTGCATTATCGGTTTCAGGTAGAGCAAAAGTAGTTGGAGAGCAGTCATTTGGAAAAGGTTCAGTACAGACTATCTTTCCGACTGAAAATCAATCTGGTCTACGATTAACCACAGCGATGTATTTTCTGCCAGATGGATCTACAATACATGAACAGGGTGTGACGCCAGATGTTTTGGTTAAGTGTTCTGATGAGAATGAATCTAAGTTAAGGATTCAGAGATATAGCCTGGACATTATGGACAGTGAGGAATTTAAGTCGCAGTTTGATTTTGCTCCCATAGCGGATGTTCAGTTATTGGAAGCAAAGAAATTACTTTTGATTGAATCTGATAAAAAGAATGTAAAAAATATATGATTTTGGGAATTGAAAGTTCATGCGATGAATCTGCTTTGGCTTTGTATAATGCTGAAGTAGGAATCGTTGGAGAGTGGGTACATAGTCAAATCATTAAGCACTCCGAGTATGGAGGTGTCGTACCAGATATTGCGGTTTCTGAACACTTGAATAACTTTTTTCCACTTCTCAGCCTTGCTCGGGAGAAACATTTATTATCAGATGTTGTAAGCAAGATTGCTGTTACCTGTGGGCCAGGTTTAGTCGGCTGTTTGGGCGTTGGTATAAGTGTCGCAAAATCACTCGGTTTGTTATGGGATGTACCGGTTGTTGGTGTTAATCATTTGCGTGGGCATGCGTTTTCTCCATTTATTTCTGAAAATTCTTTATCCAAAGAGTCCTTGATTAAATTTCTTCCTCACTTGGGACTTTTAGTATCTGGTGGAAATACTCTACTTTTCTCACTAGATGAAAAATATATTATTTCAATTATTGCACAAACCATGGATGATGCTGCAGGCGAGGCATTAGATAAAGGGGCTAAGTTACTCGGGATCTCCTATCCTGGTGCGGCTGAATTAGAAAAAAGGGCCAATGAAGGTGATCCAAACGCTTACGATTTTCCAATAGCTTTCCCAGGAAAAAAAGAGATGAAGTTCAGTTTTTCCGGACTTAAAACCAGCTTGCTTTACACCCTCAAGAAAATGAGTGAGTCGGAGGTCGAAAATCATTACGCCGATCTATCCGCTTCATATCAGTGGGCGGCGGTTCAACAATTAGTTCGAAAAACAAGTCATGCATTTGAGCAGTGTAATTATAAAAGTATTGGTCTCTCCGGTGGAGTTGCGAACAATAAGTTTCTTCGAAGCGAGATGAACAAAATTGCTGAAGATAAAGGTGTTCCTCTTCTTTGCGCACAACCTAGGCACAGCGGAGATAATGCAACAATGATCGCGTTTGCATCTTGTCTTGATTCAGAGAATGCGTGGTCAAACGATGAGCAATCGTTAAGTTTTAATCCTTCCCTTAAACTTGATGATGTTCCTGTCTGAACACTTGATAGACTTAATAAATCATTTTGAGAACTCTTGCTAATTGTACAAAAAAAGTTATTTTGATATTCTATGATTTCTGATCCTGAAAAAAGCAAAAAGCTAGCTAAAAACGAAAGTATCAAAGAAGGGAGTAATTTTCTTCGTGGTACCATTTTAGAAGGTTTATCGGATACTTCGACTGGTGCCATTTCAGCCGACGACGCACAGCTTACTAAGTTTCACGGAACTTATCTGCAAGACAATCGAGACGAGCGTGCCGCATTGATAAAAGAGAAAAAAGAAAAAGCATTTTCCTTTATGATCAGGGTACGAGTTCCAGGCGGTGTATGTACACCTAAGCAATGGCTTGGAATAGATAAGTTATGCGATAAGTTTGGAGATAACTCCTTGAAGTTAACCACGAGGCAGGCCTTCCAATTGTATGGGGTTGTGAAGTCAAACCTTAAGCAAACAATGAAAGAGATTAATGACACTCTTCTCGACACATTGGCTGCATGTGGGGATGTAAACCGAAATGTGATGTCTCCTTCGAATCCATTTGAATCTGAACTTCATGGAGAAGCTTTGAAATTAGCTCAACAAATTCATGATCATTTAACTCCACAAACATCTGCATATGCGGAAATATGGTTGGATGGAGAAAAAGCTAAAGTTGTTGGAGAAAAAACAGAGGAGCCTATTTACGGAAAGACTTATTTACCAAGAAAGTTTAAAATAGCAGTGGCTTTACCGCCCAGAAACGACGTTGATGTTTTCTCTAATTGTTTGGGCTATGTCGGAATACCCGAAGGCGGCAAGATTGCTGGTTACAATGTCTTAGTCGGAGGTGGTTTGGGGATGACTCATGGTAAAACCACCACCTTTCCGCGAGTTGCTGATGTTATTGGTTTTTGCACTCCTGAACAAGCCGTACAGGTCTCTGAGGAGGTGGTTAAGATTCAACGAGATTTCGGCGATCGTTCAGACCGGCGTCATGCTCGTTTGAAATACACCATCGAGGATCGTGGGGTAGAATGGTTTAAGGAAGAGTTAAACAAAAGACTAGGCTGGGAATTACAACCTGTCCGAGATTTTACTTTTGAATCTACCACTGACCGTTATGGTTGGAATGAGGATGCGGATGGATCATGGACCTACGGCCTGTTTTTTGAGAGTGGCCGTTTGCGGGACAAGGCGAAATTAGCCATTAGGGAAATTGCATCTTCGATTTCCTGTGAATTCAGGCTTACTGCAAATCAAAATTTAGTTATTGCTCGTATTTCTAGCGGAGACAAAGTCAGGATCGACCAAATATTATCTCAACATGAAGTCAAGCTTCCGCAGGAATTATCCGGGCTAAGGTTGAATTCGATCGCCTGCACAGCTCTTCCTACATGTGGGTTGGCTCTTGCAGAAAGTGAAAGATATCTTCCACATTTAATTGATGAATTAGATGCAATCATTGACGAACTTGGATTGAGGAATGAATCTATCGCCATTCGTTCAACGGGTTGTCCTAATGGATGTGGTAGACCTTATCTCGGAGAAATTGGTTTGGTTGGGAAAGCCCCAGGTAAATATAATCTTTATCTAGGTGCCGGATTGGATGGGATGCGATTGAACAAACTTTATAAGCCTGCAATTACTCATGATGAGATTGTTTCTGAATTGAAGCCTGTATTGAAAGCATTTGCCGAATTACGAAACCAAAATGAACATTTTGGCGATTTCTGTATTAGGCAAGGATATGTGAAAGCAACAGGACAGGGTTCTGATTTTCATGACTAATTTTCTTTTCCCAATTTAAGATTTTTCGATGGGCAAAAGATTTTCGAAATCACTGGGTCGAAGAACACATTCAAAAACTGAAGCCAGAATATCCACATTGGATGAGGATGAGGCACTTGGAATGTTGGATTCATTGGAAGAAGACCCCTTCTTACTTATCTTGGATCAGGTCCAGGATCCAAGGAACTTGGGCGCATGCCTGCGTTCTGCAGATGGGGCGGGTGTAAACCTTGTAATAATTCCATCTGACCGATCTGTAGGTATAACTGATGTTGTTCGTCATGTAGCTTCGGGGGCGGCGGAAGTTTTGCCAATTGCTCGAGTTCGTAATTTGGCCCGTTTTATGAAAGAACTCCAAGCTCGAGGTGTTCGATTAGTAGGGACGAGCGATCAGGCAAAAAGCACAATTTTTGATTCGGACCTCAAGGGTTCGCTAGGACTAGTTGTTGGTGCTGAAGAGACTGGGATTCGTAGATTAACTGCAGATAACTGTGATCAACTTGTAAACATACCGATGCGAGGGTCTATCGAGTGTTTAAATGTTTCGGTAGCAACTGGAGTGTGTTTATTTGAAGCTTTTCGTCAAAGAATACCTTTTCATTAAAAGGATAATTAAGCCTTAGTTGGTTGGACTGTTTTTCCAATAAAAAATCGTTTCTCTTTATTTTTAATGAAAATCCAAGAGAAAATGCCTGAAAATAGAAGGGTGCTTAAAATAGAATTTCTGAGAAACAGATAGGCAGGTGCATATCCAGGTTCCCCAAAAAACTGAGCCTGCCAAAATCCCGAAACCGTTTTCGAATATGCTGGGTTCATCAACCATGCAAACCCACATGTAATTCCGTGAAATAACAGAGCACTCCCCAGTGCTCCCACAAAAAGCGGAAAGATTTTTTTTGATGATCTAATTGATTTACCTAAGAAGAAAATACCGAGATACGCGAAAATGGAGATAAGGGTGAATGGTTCGAACAAACCCGCCCCATAACTTGGATTGAGTACTAAGTCAGAAGCAATCACTGCAACAACAGGTCCAATCCATGATAAATGTCCTTTTACATAGGCACCTGAAATAAAAAAGAGGGCAAGTACGGGTGTGAAGTTAAAAAGCTCAGGGTGGGAAAGCGGAAGATATCTAGACCAGCCCGCAGCAATAATTAGGATAACAAACCAAAGTTGAGAAAGATTTTGAGGTTGAGTCTCTTTTTTTGAATTACTTTGCATAAATCTTTATTACAGGAAAAACAGGAAATTTTCAATGATTGGTTTTTATGTCTTGTTCGGTAAGGTAAGTAAGAAGCCGATCAATCAAGGGCTTTTGCTCAGCCCTTAACTTTTTCTTAGCCTCCTTCGCATTCATCATAATAGCCTGATCAATCTCAGGAAAAGTCCATAATTCTCCACTCTCCTTTGGGTACTCCAAGGTTATTTCATTACATTTTGGTATCCGTTCGTATTCCCATTCTCCTTCGAATGCCCATGCAAAAACTCGTTTTCCATTTTTTTGAATAATATTTGTCCAAGTCAATATGAGGTCCATTGGGTCTCATTCCGGTTTCATCTTTAAATTCACGGATTGCGGCGTCGAAAACTTCCTCATTTTCTCCCTTTGGATGGTCCGTCATCTGTGAAAAAAGGACCGCTAAAATGGCAATTAGAAATTACGGTTTGTTTTCATTTGTGATGTCATAAAGTACAAATCCGCTATTTATTTGATGCTATCAGAGTTTTTAAACTAGGAATGAGCGGATAACTTTTCCATTACTACTAAATCCCTCCATTGGTTACTTACCCAACGATAATTTCTCTTCACTCCGATAATGTGAAAACCCAGTGAAAGATAACATTTACGGGCTGGTAAGTTATGACCAAGAGCATTTAATGTAATTTTATACATTTTCTTTTCGTCAAATACCCATTTCATTACATTTGCAACAAATTGTTTGCCAATTCCTTTCCTTCTTTCTTTTGGATTAATAATAACGCGACACAAAACTGCTTGATTTTCTCTGCTTTGGACAATTTCCCCATAGGCTAAAAGCTTACTGTTATCTCCGGTGAAAGAAAAAGAGTATAAATCATTTCGTTGCAAGTGCTGTAAGAAAATTTCTTCGTTTAATCCGTTTTTAAATGTATTTCCTGACCACAATTGTTGCTCCTCAGTATTACTAATCCATGACAGTAATGTACTGGTACTTTCTCTAGGGAATGGCATTAGCTTGTATGAGTACACCTTAGGCTTAGGGGATTCTTAAATCTTTATTTTTGGCATGTAGCAATTCTGTTGGTCCTGGTCTTAAACGTGAAACAGTGTTCAGGTTTGTCGGATATGTGCCTCTTGTTATTGAAAGTATTTTTCGAGCTTCTTCATCATGCTTGTTGGCACTGTCAAAATCTGCTTGGTTAAGGAAAATAATTGCCATGGCAGCATGAGTTGCACCAACATCAGTATGCTCAGGGCCGAATTTTTTAACCCGTGTACTGAGTGCCTTATTTAAAAGTGAAAGGGCTTCTTCTAGTTTTTCCTGTCCTACAAGCGATAATGCGAGTCCCTCTTGGCAATCTGCAAGTTCAGGGTGCTGAGCGCCGACAATAGGAAGTTTGCGTTTGAGTAATTCTTTGAAAGATTTTTCTGCAGTTTCGAAATTGTTTTTTGATTCTTCGACAAAAGCGATGTTAGTTTTTACAATTAAGATATCAGGGTGATCAGCCCCTACTGCGGGTAAAAGAATTTTGATTGCTTGGTTATAAGCTTCATTAGCCCGCTCATTCTCACCTTGGGAATAAAATGCAACTCCAAGGTTATTCCATGCAACTCCAATATCACGGTGTTGGTTTCCCTGAAGAGGTAATCTTCCCTTGATAACTTGATCGTATATTTTAATTGCATCATCGTGTTGGTTTTTCCTGCAGAGATTGTCTGCTTCCCGTTGGAAGTTTGCCCAATCGGCAAGAGTTTTAGTTGAAGCATCAAGATTCGGACTAAGAAGAATAGATAGGGAGAAAGTTAAGACAAAAATTGATTTCATTATAGTTATTATAGTTAGAGTAAATTATTAAGTTAGCAGTTTATTCATTAATTAATCAAATAAATGTTCAGTGATTAAGATAAATCACTTTACCATTTAAAGGAGAACCTTTTTCATGAAATTGTTGGATCTAAAATTTAACTCAAAATATTAAATGAAAAAAAATAAAAAAGCATTACTGGGAATTATAGTGGTATTATCAGCATCTCTTTTTATGGGAGCTTTGTTGAAGAAATCTGAAGCATCATTGAGAGTAATTAAAGCAGGCGTGGACGAAAATGGCCATTCTTTGTGTGTAAATAAAAGCCAAGTTTATCTTTTTAAGAAAGATCAGGTGGATAATAAGATTATTTTCTATTATCATCATCCCGAAGATTCTAAGGCATCGATTGTAAAATCATTTGGGGATGAAAAGAGTCTCGATATATACTGGGAAGAACTCTTGCGTAAGTGGTAATATTATCTATGCAGGCTAGGTGTTTTTCTTATCTTGGAAATGTATTAAAGGATTAAAATATACATTTTAATCCTTTAATAGTTTTTGGCATTCTTTATGCAGAATCGTATTTAAGGAAAGGGTTTCATGGGCTTATCCATGTGAGGTGCATGTCAGAGGAAGGCATGCACCTTTTTTTAATATTCAAGTTTACTCATTTTCTCCAAATAATCTTTTATTCGGACACCTCCGTTTGAATCCATGGGAAGGACCTCACAGGCTTTTGTATGCTTAGGCTCTATTGCAAAACGGAGTACTTCACCATCTGAGCTTATTTTTCTTGGCAATCCATCTCGCCCCTTTATAGCCACACATTCGATTAGATCTTTTCCGTTGTATCCATTTTCATTCGAATCTGTATACAGTCCGTCTGGGTGAACAAAACTTACTATTCTTCCATACCTTATACGCCCCTTTCTTGTATGCCTGATGACATCGCCTATCTGAAAAGTTTTTTTCCGGTTATACTTCCACTCATTCAATTTTTTACATTGCTCCTCAAATAAACGGAACAGTTTCAATTCCATATTACATTTTCTTAAGGGTGTAAGGTCATGTGGATTTAATTGCATCATCTCGAGCTTCCTTCGTCTTTGTTCTTGAATGAATACAATTTCTCCAATTCTTTTTTTTCTGATTCTGGCTATTTTCTCAACAACCCGGTCACCAACTGTAAATTGATTTAATATTTTTTTCTTCATGATAGGGATTATATTTAATGTAAGTACATATATATACTAACACTTATTTTCTGGTTTACGAAATAAATATTTAAAACCTTGTAGGTGTTAAAATTAGATTGATTCTGCAAAAGTTAAATTAAAGAAAGAATAAGAGAAATCGCCTTTATATTATTGGGATAAGATGAGTTTTACTTTTAAAGAAATAAGATTCTTAACACTTATTGTGATTTGAAATTGAATCAAAAAAACAACATGAAATCAGTTTGTAATGATTGACAACATAGTCCGATGCTTTCTCATTATAAAAATGACTCGGTTAAGATTCCCTTTTGGTTTCATTCTGCTTTCATTTTGGATTTATGGTCCTAACTTGCTGGCAATTGATTTCAACAATACACAGGCTAACCCAAAAGATATTAACCAAGCTCTTGGTTGGGAAATCGCACAGATGCGAAGCGGCGTTTTATTTCCCCCGAACGGAGAGATTCCATTGTCAGGGTTTATTAAGAAAGTTTATTCTAATGCACAGCTTGAAGTTTTTGTTCGTGTTTCAGGTGGTAAAATTGATCGTATTCAAAGATGGAAAGAAAATGGTATTCCGTTGTTCTATGCTGACCTTATGCCAGGTGGGCTTGAAATTTCGAGTATTCCGGAAAGTGCTGATAAATTAGATGAAAAATTATTTAATGGGTTAACGCGATTTTGGTTTCCCACTGGTCAAATTATGCTTGAAGCTAGATATAAATTAGGAAAGCGGGATGGATTAACCCGCACCTGGTATGAAAATGGATACCCAAAAGTTGAGGAAACATATCGTGATGGATTGAAAGATGGAAATGCAAAATCATGGTTTGAAAATGGTCAAAAATGGATGGATTATACTCATTGGAATGATAAAAGAGATGGTCCATTGGTTTGGTGGTATGAAAACGGACAAAAGCGACAGGAAGGGAATTATAAAGGAGGCATGCGTTTTGGGGAGTGGACTTACTATCAGGAAGACGGCAAAATTTTATACACGAAAACCTTCCGGGACGGACAGGCTATTTCAACAAAGTATGGAGAACCCAGCGAAGATAAATAAGATTGGCTTATTCCTTACTTAAACCTTATCAGGGAAGTACATTGAGTCTCAAAAGAGCCCAACCTAGCCAAATCGTGAGAGTCAGATAAGTCGCACTCCAACCTAAAGTAATAGGAAAGATTTTATTTACCCTAGGTAGATTTTCCTGATACCAATCCAAAAATCCAAAAGCGAGAAAACACGCGATAATAGAGTCCAAAAAAAGTATATACCATAATATCGCTTCATAATTCATCAACTCATTTTAGATGAACTATTATTAAAAAACAAATGCCTATAGCTGAAAACATCTATCGTAGTCATGACTACAAGTTTCTCATTCAAAGATGGCGGAAAATTTGTCAATCATCTGGTCTCCGCATGCAAAAAATTTGTGAATCTGATAACTATCCATGCTTTGAAATCTCTTCTTCTGTACTCCAAAATCACGATGTAATTTATCTTTCTGCTGGGATTCATGGTGATGAGCCTGCTTCAAGTTTAGGATTGTTGAAGTGGGCTGAATCGAATCTGAACCAGCTTAGTTCTTTTCCTTTTCTCATCTATCCTTGTTTAAATCCATGGGGATTAGAAAATAATTCGCGTTGGGATGCTAACAGAACCGACTTAAACCGCATTTGGAAAGATCCACAAAATATTTTAATTGCTTATATATTAAGCCGAACCAACAATTTAACATTCAAGTTAGTTCTTAATTTACATGAAGATTTTGATGGGCAAGGTGTTTATCTTTACGAACCGAGTCGGGGAGGTAAACCGAGCGGGATAGCAGCAAATATACTGCGAGCTAGCTCATCTATAATAGCGTGCGACCCAAGAACTATGATTGATGGAAGAAAAGCTAGAAATGGAATCATCCGACCCCGTCCCACAAATCCACCAAAAGATGGTTTTCCTGAGGCTCTTCATTTTTGTGTAATGCATAGATGCCTTACTATTACTCTTGAGACTCCTTCTGAATTTGATTTTTTACTTCGTATTAATGCTCAATCAGCGATGATTGAAAAAGCAGTTTCTATTTTTCTCCAAGGGTAAGCTAATTATCAGCTTCTTGTTTTAATGAAAGTGCCTTTAGCCAAGAAAAGCCTCTAGCGTAACAATCTAAAAAGTGGGAAAAGTTGAGATAATTATGATAATTATAAACTAGTCCTCTTTTGCATGAGGAGACTTAAATGATACAACTCTTTTATCCTTAAAATTTACATAACCTTCTTCATCGACCCCGTCTGAATTTAAATCACCTACATACATATATACAATTTCAATTGACGGTTTAACTGACGGTCTAATTCTTGTGGGCTTTCCAAGGGTCTCCCTGACTGAGAATTCTGACATACGATTACGAATGGTTTCCCATCCTTCAGGTTTAGTCCATGGTCCTCTAGATTTATCGATATTACTTTTTAGTTCATGTCGAAAAACCTCCAGGAATTTATTTTTATCATCCTCATTTTGGGCGAGGTAAGCGGTTAAATCACTAGCTTTCACATTTGTTTGAATTTTCCCTAGTTCGATTACCCGTTCTGTAAGCTTCTTATTTTCTCTTTCTAAGGTCGAAAGTCTTTTTTCTAGTTTTCCGATTTGAAGTGCGATATCGTTACTCGCGAAAAGACTGCTGTAACAAAATAGCATTAATGTGTGAGCAATTAATAACTTTCTTAAGTTTGAGACCATGTTGAAAATATTGATATTTAATACCGAAGGAAATAAAACTATTCGGTCATTAACAGTAAGAATAAGTTTTCTCAAGTCATCGACTTTGGGAAGTACATAAACCTTAATATTTTAAATGATGGTGCGGGCACTCGGGATCGAACCGAGGACACCAGCTTGGAAGGCTGGGGTTTTACCACTAAACTATGCCCGCATTTAAATTGATATATAAAACCTTTTGCATGCCTGTGGTCAAGGCACAATTCCCGAGTTAGACATCAATATTCAGGGCCTTGACTACTTCGCGATGAAAGAGATCAGAACCCACACGAAAGGGGCAGGAAGTCATGGATGGAGAGAAATTTTGCAGAGGGAAAATAGGTTTGTTTAAAAAATAAAAGGATGCACCGGCACCTTCGCAGATGGGGAAGCCCGCCGCACAGTCCCATGGCTTTGCCCGGTATTCGAGGCATCCGTCAAGCCGCCCGGTGGCCACATTGGCTAGACCAACCGCGGCCGAACCAGGACAGCGAATGCGCCAGATACCAAGTGCGGGTGTGAGTGCTTGAAGTTCATGTGGAGGAATGGGGAAGTGCATGCAGAAAGTGAGTTTTTCATTCACTAGTTCAGTAGCGGCCAAGACAGACTCAGTGCCTTCTATAGCTCCAAATTCTTTTCCACCTTGGAGTAGGTTGTCTCTTCCATAATCATAGATGAAGCCATAAACGGGAATACCGTGTCGGAGAAGTCCAAGCGAGATACAGCATTCCGGAACCCCGACGGCATAATTGTTTGTTCCATCCACCGGATCGAGAATCCAGCAAAATTCAGCATTAGTTGCTACAGGGATAGCAGTCTCTGCTCCTTCTTCAGAGCAGTAGTCATCGTGAGGAAATTCTTTATGGAGTAGATGGAACAGTTCGCGAGAGGTTGTTTCATCTACAATCGTGACACGGGTGCCATCTTTTTTCCAGCGGCTTTCGGCAGTACCAAAGTGTGCACGAAAATATTCAACTTGTGCAAGGATGGCATTATGTCCGGCAATTATTCGATCCTGAAGACTTGAGTCGGCGTGGGAGAGGTCGGGTGTATGGTTGGTTAGGGAGCGATCCATTTACCTTCTTGTTTAATGAGTTGGACAAGTTGGTCAACGGCATCCTTTTCGGGAATAGCTGATTTGATCCGATTCTTGCTTACATATAAATCAATTTTACCTGGACCTGAACCTACATATCCAAAATCAGCATCTGCCATTTCACCTGGTCCGTTAACGATGCATCCCATGATCGCAATGGTTACACCTTTTAAGTGTCCGGTCGCTTGTTTCACGCGTTGGGTGGTGCTTTGTAAATCAAAAAGGGTACGTCCACAGCTAGGGCAGGCAACAAATTCAGTTTTAGATATGCGAGCCCGTGCACCTTGTAGGAGGTTGTAGGCAAGCCCGCGGTTTCGGTTGAGTTCACCAGTGTGTTCGACTGAGATAACATCACCAATGCCATCGCAAAGCAGTGAGCCAGAAAGCACTGATGCGTCAAGGATACGGGCAGAGTGTAGATCATCTTCTGGGAAAACGCGTGATTCTTCACAGTTTCGTATCCAGATAGGGGAGTGCAGTCCAAGGTTTGAAACATAAACCGCAAGTTCACGGTATCCGGAAATAAGGTTTGTTTCGATTTCAGTGCTAAGAGTGAGAATGAGTGGACTTGGTGCATTGGCAAGGATAGCTGATACACCTTCGTCTAATCCCTTGGGGTCAATAGAAAGTACTGGTTGATTTCCGGATTCTTCGCAGAGGGTCAGAAACCTGGCGAGCGAGGCACTATCTGAACTTGCTTTTTGAGCATGCCAAAGTAATGGAACCAGATTGGGACGATTTGGTGGTATGGAATCGTCATCAAATTCATCCCTATGGTCATCTATCATTAAGCAGGGAACTGCACCGAGCAATGCAGTTCGAAGCATAGCGAGATGAGTTAATTCATCTGATTTATTGAGCCTGAGGATTAATCCTTCTACAGGCGCGTCTTTAGAACTGACCTGAACATTTGCCATTTCTTTGACAATTTCTGCTGTTTTAGGAAGGGCGTGCGTAGAATGAGCAAGAACTAGCGGTGGGTGTTTTTCTCCAATGGATGGTCCATTCTTTGAAAGAGAGATTTCAGAACAATCACGCCTTTGGAATGAAAACGGGTCTACTTCCTCCAATTGTTCATCACAATGTTCTGATTTTGTGGCCCACCAATATTCGGCTCTGCGGGCTAAGTCGCGGGCTACCGGAATTTCTGCGATCGGGTCTTCAGTTAGGGACACCCGAATCGTGTCACCTAAACCATCAAAAAGAAGGGAGCCAATACCAATCGCACTTTTTATACGGGCATCCTCTCCGTCGCCTGCTTCTGTTACACCCAAGTGAAGGGGGTAATCCATTCCTTCATCATTCATGAGGGAGGCTACGAGACGGTATGCTTCGATCATGACTTTTGGGTTGCTTGCCTTCATGGAAAGAACCAGCTCATGGTAGTTGTGTGATTGTGCAATCCGAATAAATTCGAGAGCGGACTCTGCCATCCCACGGGGGGAATCACCAAATCGATTCATAATCCTGTCTGACAATGATCCGTGATTGGTACCAATCCTCATAGCACGACCCAGCTCCTTGCATCTGAGTACAAGCGGAGAGAAAGATTCATGTAGTCGTTTGAGTTCCTCTTCATATTGGGAATCACTGTACTCCCGAATTTGGAATTTTTTACGGTCTGCATAATTACCCGGATTGATCCTTACTTTTTCAACATATTTTGCAGCTTCCATAGCTGCATCTGGGAGAAAGTGTATATCAGCGACAAGGGGCACTTCAATGCCGGCATTGCGGACATTCTTACTAATTGTGCGGAGTGCTTCAGCCGCCCTGACATTGGGTGCAGTAATACGGACAATCTCGCATCCTGCTTCAGCCAATTCGATAGTCTGACGCACCGTTCCATCTATATCCATAGTGTCAGTAGTGGTCATCGATTGGATACGAACCGGGTGGTTGCCACCAGTTGGAGTATTTCCTATTGTCACGGCTCGTGATTTCCGACGGATCGATTGAAAACGCGAGGCGCAGTAAGTAGACGCCATAATAAGAAGTTACTTTTTAGAAAAGCCGCTGAAAGTCAAAGAATGTGACATACAGCATGAATGAAAAAAGAAGGACGATGAAGAGCATTTGGGAACGCTCAAGAAAGGGGAGTGGAAGGGGCTTTCCGCGAAGTTTCTCGATCGTAGCAAATACCATGTGTCCACCATCAAGTACAGGAATTGGCAAAAGGTTTAGGATGGCAAGGTTTACATTTATAAAAACAACAAACCAGAGAAGTTTCTTAAACCCGATACTTGCAAAAATACTTAGATTGTTCACGATTCCAACCGGTCCACTCATGTTTCGCAGTTTCACATCAGATTGAGTACTAACCAATCCAGTAAGTGTATGATACATATCCTTGACCCTACTGATAATCAAAACAATCGGATTCGGGTAAGTCGTGATTGATTTAAATTCAGGGCTGAAGCCGATTAATTTTCTTTTAGTAACGGAATCTCCAATCTTCATTTCTTTAATAATAGGTGTAAGGTTGTAGGTTTGTTCAAGACCACTTTCTCCACCTTTTCGGACAGTCAGGGCAATTTTTTGTTCGTCTTTTACCTTCATCAGATAATCAACAAGATGGGCAAAAGAAAATATTTTCTTTCCGTCTACAGATAATATTTGATCTCCAGGTTCAAGTCCGGCTTTGATTGCTGGCATGTCGGGCTGTAGTTCCTTTATAAAAAAAGTTTCTTTGGGTCCAATACCAATGATTCGGATTTCTTCGTTCCCGAATACTTCAGGAAATACATCAATTTCCTTTTCTTCTCCATTTCTCAAAACGGTTAATTGTGATAGCCTCCGTGGTCGTTGTTCGGTGGTTACTAATTTGCCAGTGACTATTCTACTTTGTACATCCATGAAGTCTTCAACCGGATTTCCATCCACGGCAATCACTTCATCGCCTTGAATAAGTCCGGCTTTCTTGGCAGGACTGGTAACGGTTTCACTGTCTTCGATTATTGGGTTCCACCTTTCAACTGTGTCTGCAATATAGCCAATTTTAGTGGTTAGTTCTCCATCCCTTCTCTCGTAACCAAAAAACCAAAGCACGCTGGAAAGAGCAAACGCGAGCAGAATATTAAAAACTGCACCCATGACCGAAACGATCATCTTATCTGCATATGAAATTTTCTTCAGATGTTCATGTTTTTTATTCTTGGTATCGTCCGCACCCTCTTCCTCTTCCTCAATATCGTCCCAGGCAGAAAATTTATTTTCTTCAGTCTGTTCATTTTCCCCTTCCAATCGTCCCATATCGGCAAGTTGGGGTAGGGCAACATATCCTCCAAATGGGAATATAGAAATTCTGTATTCAACACCATTTTTTTCCCAGCCGAAAATTTTCGGTCCAAAACCTATTGAAAATCGTTTAACAATGAGACCGCGTTGTCGTGCGGCAAGAAAGTGACCGAGTTCATGTATGAAAATAGTAAAGCCAAGTGCGAGAAGGGCTACTAATAGAAACGCAAAGTCGTAAAAAAAGGACATAATATTAAAATTTAAACTTATGCGATCCGTTCGATATGCCTTGAGGCAATAATGCGCGAACTGGTGTCGTGCTCGAGCAAGTCGTCTATGGAATGAGTGTAAATGTAGTCAGAATCGTTCAAAGTACATTCAATTATGCGTGAAATATCAAGAAAGCCAATTCGATTCATCAGAAAAGCATCCACTGCTACCTCGTTGGCTGCATTAAAAACGAGAGGAGCCGATTTCCCTTGTTCGAGTGCATCTTGAGCTAACCGGAGACACGGGTAGCGTTCGAGCGAAGGCGGGGTAAAGCATAAGTCAAGAGGTTGGCTGAAATCGAGCGAAGGTTCCACTGCTTCGTGACGGTCAGGGAATAGGATGGCATTTTGCATGGCGAAGGTCATAGAAGGGGGCGCCATTTGGGCAAGGCAGCAACCGTCCACAAAGCGAACAATCCCGTGGACAATGCTTGGCGGATGAATCACAACTTCCAACTGATCAGGGTCGACATCAAAAAGCCAACGGGCTTCAATGAGTTCGAGGCCTTTATTTGACATAGTTGCTGAATCAATAGTTATCTTTTTACCCATCGACCAATTTGGGTGATGGAGTGCCTGTTCAATAGAAACATTGGCAAGATTATTGATAGGGAATTCACGAAATGGGCCGCCGGATGCTGTTAGCACAATTGATTCAATCGCACGGTGAGGTTGCCCATTTATGCATTGGAAAACTGCATTATGTTCGCTATCGGCCGGAATGATCTTTGCACCATACTTTTTTGCTGCATCAGTTATTATGTTCCCTCCCATAACAAGTGATTCCTTATTAGCTAAGACGATATCCTTACCCGCTTTTAGTGCAGATAGGGTAGGGAGAAGGCCTACTGCACCGACAACAGCCACGACCACAATATCGGCTTGATCCAGTGCCGCGAGTTCCTCAAGTGATTTTGAGCCGGTGTTCAGTTGTGTACAGCGAGGAACAGAAATATTTTGCTCGGGAGCATGGGTTAGGCATGCATGGGGTACATCAAACTCCTCTGCGATCTTAAGGAGTTTTTCCGCCTGTTTGTTTGCGGATACCCCAACCAGTTTAATCTTATCTGGGTGTTTGCGCAGCACACGGAGAGTGCTGTCACCGATTGACCCAGTCGCTCCAAGAAGAACCAGCTTCTTGGGAGAGTTCACTTTTGGATGAAAATTAAAATGAAGTATCCTGTGGGGGCAGCGAGGATCAAACTATCAGTCAGGTCGAATAGACCACCAATTCCTGGAATCGCACCACCTGAATCCTTCATAGATGCCAGCCGTTTGAGTACAGAGGCAATAAGATCTCCAATGACAGCACTTAGTGCAAGGAGTATACCCCAAAGGGCACCTTGACTTGGTGTGAAGATCCAATTTCCGAAAAATACAATATCTGTTATTTTCTCTTGGAAAAGCCAAGGTAAAAGCGCTCCAATCCCAGCAGATGCTGCAAATCCACCGAGCAATCCTTCAATCGTTTTTCCAGGACTGATGGACGGGGCCATTTTAGTTCTTCCTATTGCTTTGCCGATTAGGAGTGCTCCAATGTCACTAAATTTTGCGACAATTACTACCCATAATGCGAAAAATAAGCCAAACCCCATAAAGGAGTTACCATTTTCACTTCCTCCTATCTGTAAAATTCGAACGAAATACTGGAGTAGAAAAGAGACAAACAGAAGTCCGAAAAAAGTTGGCATTAGTCGTTTGATGTACATTCCACGTTGGGCTTGTGGGAAAACTATGCAAGCCCCAGAGCAAAAGAGTGCTCCGATGGCTAGGACATCGACCCCATATCCCTCGAAGTAAAAAGATACTGGAATTAGGAAACCACCTGTTAACAATCCTGATAGCCTGTTAGCTGCGTAGCCGAGTCGACCCAAGATTGTATAAACTTCAAAAAGTGTAAGGGTCGCACAGAGATTGAGTATCCACATAGCACCAGTTTCCTTGAGCGAATAAACGACCAATGCAATAAGACCCCACAGGGTTGCAGTTGAAAATGAGCGTAGAATCATGTTGTTTGAATTTGGGCAGTGGATTTAGTTGAGTGAGAGATCTGATCACCGGTTTTCCCAAACCGCCTTTCCCTTTGAATGTAGTTTTGTAAAGCTTCGATAAACGCTTGGCGATTAAAGTCGGGCCAGTGTAGTGGAGAGACAAAAATTTCCGCATATGCTGCTTGTAGAAGAAGGAAATTACTCAATCTAAACTCTCCTGAAGTTCGAATGATCAGGTCGGGGTCGGGTAAGTCTTTGGTTTCAAGGAAATTTGAGAATTCTGACCAATCGATCTTTTGGGGGCATTTACCAGATTCAGAAACTTGTTGGGCGAAGGATTGAATCCCGTTAAGGACTTCTTGTCTGCTCCCATAATTTAAGGCTAGTGTCAAATTCCAGTCTGAATTATGCTTTGTCTTCTCAACTGTTTCCTCGACAATCTTTTGTGCAAATACAGGCAGTCCTGATAAATCTCCAATTGTGCGTAGGCGTATTCCATCCTTAAGCATATTTGCAAGTTCACGCTTTAAAAATTCTTCCAATAAGTGCATTAAACCGGATTTTTCATCGTTTGGTCTATTCTGGTTTTCAGTACTAAAGGCATAAAGAGTGATATATGGTACTCCAATTTCGCGAGCCGCATTTACCACACTGCGTACATTTTTTACTCCATTGCGATGCCCGAATAAACGAGGTTTTCCACGCGAACGAGCCCATCTTCCATTACCGTCCATTATTATGGCAACATGCTTGGGCAGTTTTTCGCGTTCAATAGTGGATGGAAATGTCATATGTAGTTAAATTCATCTCAACGAGTTCATGACCAATTGACAACGAGGAAAGCATAGCCATCGTCGAACAAATGCAAAAAAACTTAAGTATTAGAGAAATAGAAGAAAAAATTTCAAGTATGAAAGGATGGTTATTTAAGGAAGCTAAGCTGAGAAAAAGTTTTCTATTCGATAACTATCGAGATGCAATTTCCTTTATCGTGAGACTTTCTTATGAGGCTGATGGGCAAAACCATCACCCTGAAGTTTTTAATTCTTACAATCGAGTAGAGGTTTTTTTTAA